>NZ_JRLB01000004.1 GCF_000764495.1 Nitrincola sp. A-D6 | reverse complement strand
GACGAACTATCGCACTGAAACGCATGCAGAATGCACTGGATGAAACCATGATTGATGGAATACGCACAAACATTCCACTGCACATGGAAATTGTCCGCGATGCCAACTTTGCCAAAGGCGGTGTTAACATTCACTACTTGGAGAAAAAGCTCGGACTGTAACGTCCAGCCTACTCCTCTGAAAGCCCGCTACTGCGGGCTTTTGTTTCAGGAAAACACCTTATGTCATGGTTGCAAATTAAGATCCCTCCTCGCCAGAACAGGCCGAGCTATTTGAAGACCTGCTACTTGAAGCTGGCTGCGCAGCCGTTACTTTTCAGGATGCCGAGGACAACCCGATTTTTGAGCCTGATCTGGGCACCACGCCCTTATGGCAGTCCACAGTCGTCACCGGACTCTTCTCCGCTGAGCATGATTTGGAAGCTACACTGAGCTATATACGTTCCGGCTTGAGTATTCTCCTGCCTGATGAACAACAAATCCCACAGGTATGTGCCGAAATTCTTGAAGACAAGGACTGGGAGCGTGCATGGATGGATACCTACCACCCAATGCAATTCGGTCAACGCTTGTGGGTCTGCCCCAGTTGGCGGGATGTTCCCGATCCGACAGCCGTTAACCTGTTGTTAGATCCTGGCCTAGCCTTCGGCACAGGCACCCACCCGACCACAGCGCTGTGCCTGGAATGGCTGGATACTCAAAAGCTTGAAGGTCTTCAAGTGATAGATTATGGCTGCGGCTCAGGTATTTTAGGGATTGCGGCACTGCTGCTGGGTGCAGAAACTGTCATTGCGGTGGATATCGATCAACAAGCACTAATGGCAACCCGTGACAACCTGTCACGCAACCAGTTACCGGATAGTAAATTAACCGCCTACCTGCCGGAGCAGGTTCCGGAACTACAAGCCGACCTGCTGATAGCCAATATACTGGCTGGCCCTCTGGTTCAGCTCAAACGGGTATTTGCACAACTACTCAAGCCCGGTGGTAAACTACTACTATCTGGCCTGTTAAACCATCAAGCTACCGAAATCCACCAAGCCTATAGCGATAGCTTCATTGTTGATGAGCCGGTAGAAAAAGATAACTGGATCCGTATTACAGCCACCCGCCGGTAAATAGTCATGAGCAAGCTGGTCGCACAATGCCCTTCCTGTCAAACACGTTACAATGTCACACCGGGGCAGTTGAAAGTTGCTGATGGACGAGTCAGATGCGGCCAGTGTCTGACCGTATTTAGTGTGCTCAATAAAATCGAAACAGCCAGTCAAATTCAAACCAAACCATCCAGCCCTGACATCAGCCTGAAATCACAGCCAGTTAAGCCTAAACATAATGCAGACCCCCTGACACTCCTCCGTCAGATGCGCTCCGAGCCGCCAGAATTGACACCCGCTGCCAACCTGCCAGCGCCCAGACAGACATTAGCTGTTGCAGGATCTGTTCTGGCTCTGGTGTTATTAGCTAGTCAGTACCTTTGGTTTGAGCGAGCCAAACTGGCACAAGACCCGCTACTGTATCCGCTGTACGCCTCGTTATGCGTACAGTTCGATTGCACACCGCCGAGTAGCCAAAGCTTAGCATGGTTGCAAACGTCACACTTGCTAGTACGCCGTCAGCCAGAGCAACCAGACACTTTGGAAGTCCTGACAGGACTGATCAATACCGGCCCACTAGCTGCTCGTCTACCTGTAATGCGTTTACATTTTACCGATGCCAGTGGGCGCATAGTAGCCGCCGATGATTTCTCTCCCGACATTTACCTTACTGACAAACAAATAAACCGATTGCAGCCGGGACAACAGCATCAGATCCGCTTGCTACTTCAACGTCCTGCCCCAGGACAGCTGGGTTACGAGCTGGCCTGGCTACCCGCAGCAGCTCACTGAAACGGGAAGCAGATCAAAAAATCATCAGATTCGACTTGGAGCACTCGCGCTTAAGGGGTATCATTGTCCCCCTTCCGAGAAACGACCCTGTTACGGCACGCAAGTGTCGGATGATTTCTGACCCATTAAGGTATTGCATGTTCCGGATCGGCCCCTACAGCATCAACAGCAAGGTGATCCTGGCTCCCATGGCAGGAATTACTGACCGGCCATTTCGGCAGCTATGCCGTCGGCTGGGCGCGGGTATGACTGTATCTGAAATGGTCATATCCGATACCGCTTTCTGGAAAACCCGGAAATCGGCCTACCGACTGGATCATACCGGTGAAGTAGCCCCTCGCTCTGTGCAAATTGCCGGGTCCGATCCGGCCATGATGGCGGAGGCTGCTCGAATGAATGCCGCGCGTGGTGCTCAGATTATTGATATCAACATGGGCTGCCCGGCAAAAAAAGTCTGCAACCGGGCTGCAGGATCTGCATTAATGCGGGAACCTGAGTTGGTGAAGGATATTCTGGAAGCGGTGGTCAAGGCGGTTGAGCTTCCGGTTACGCTGAAAATGCGTACAGGCTGGTGTCAGGATAGCCGCAATGCAGTGGAACTGGCCCAGATGGCGCAAGCTATAGGCATTCAGGCCCTCGCGGTGCATGGCCGAACCCGTGCTGATGGCTATCGGGGTGATGCCGAATACGACACGCTTGCACGTATTCGTGACGTCATCGATATACGCTGTTTGCCAATGGCGATATCCGCTCTCCTGAGAAAGCCAAAGCAGTGCTGGAAAAAACCGGTGCCGATGCGGTTATGATAGGACGTGCAGCACAAGGTCAACCCTGGCTGTTTAGGGAAATAAGCCACTATTTGCAAACCGGTCAGTTGTTGCCTTCAGCCAGTCTAAATGAAATCAGTCAAATCATGCAGCAACACCTGCAAGAACTGCATCTGTTTTATGGTGAGCTACTCGGTGTGCGAATTTCCCGCAAACACATCGGCTGGTACATGCAACACTTTGAGCAGGGACAGGCTTTTCGGAAGCATTTTAATACAATCGAATCAGCAGAACTCCAGAGCAGCGCCCTGGCTGAGTTTTTAGCGGCCCAGTGCCGCGCTGCTGCCTGACATCAGGATAAGTTTATGAACGCAATGGATAACAAAGTTGTGAAAAACGCCGCTCTCACACAGCAGACAACACCACCGCAAACACTACGTGACAATGTTCACCAGTCCATGACTAGCTACTTCAAGCAGCTTGACGGGCAACCCGTTACCGATGTGTATCAAATGGTACTGTCTGAAATTGAAGCCCCTCTGTTTGAAAGTGTTATGCGCTACACCAAAGATAACCAGACCAAAGCCTCTGAGTTGCTCGGTCTGAATCGTGGTACCCTGCGAAAGAAACTCAAGCAATACGGTCTCCTGTAATTTCTGAACCTACAATCTGGTCTGAATAACTTATGTCACAGCTCTCTGTCACCCAAGTTCGCCGTGCGCTGATCAGCGTATCCGATAAAACTGGCATTACTGAATTCGCCAAAGCGCTCAGCGATAGAGGCGTAGAAATTCTGTCCACTGGCGGCACCTATAAACTGCTGCGTGAGCATAAAATCCCAGCTATTGAAGTATCTGATCACACCGGCTTTCCGGAAATGATGGATGGACGCGTTAAAACGCTGCACCCAAAAATTCACGGAGGTATCCTCGGGCGTCGTGGTCAGGATGATGCCATTATGGCGGAGCATGCCATCGCGCCGATCGATATGGTTGTCGTCAACCTTTATCCCTTTGCCGAAACCATTGCCCGCCCGGACTGCGATCTGGCCATGGCGATAGAAAATATCGACATTGGTGGTCCGACTATGGTGCGTTCGGCGGCTAAAAATCACAAAGATGTCGCCATAGTGGTGAATGTCCAGGATTATGACGATATTGTTCACGAACTGGATGCATCCCAGGGACTCACCCACGCAACACGCTTCGATCTTGCCATCAAAGCCTTTGAACACACAGCCGCCTACGATGCATGATTGCCAATTACCTGGGCACAGTAATTGAAGGTGATGAACTGGAACCCGCCAGTTTTCCGCGTACCTTCAATACACAGTTCATCAAGGCTCAGGAGATGCGCTATGGTGAAAACCCACATCAGAAAGCGGCCTTCTATGTTGAAGCCAACCCAGCTGAACCATCCATCGCCACCGCACGCCAGGTACAGGGCAAGGCGCTGTCCTATAACAACGTAGCTGATACAGATGCGGCTCTGGAGTGTGTGAAACCTTTCCGCGAGCCAGCCTGCGTGATAGTCAAACATGCCAACCCTTGTGGTGTAGCTATCGGCGACAATCTGCTGGAAGCCTACAACCGGGCTTTCCAGACCGACCCGACCTCAGCCTTCGGCGGCATTATTGCCTTCAACCGGGAGCTGGATGGAAAAACGGCTCAGGCTATTGTGGATCGCCAGTTCGTTGAAGTCATTATTGCACCAACAGTCAGTGCGGAAGCGTCAGAAATTGTCGCAGCCAAGCCGAATGTACGCTTACTGGAGTGCGGTGAATGGAGTGAGCAGCGCAGTGCCGCCTTTGACTACAAACGTGTCAACGGCGGCCTGCTGATTCAGGACCGTGATATCGGCATGATTGATGTTTCACAACTGAAAATTGTCACTGAGCGCCAGCCTTCTGAGCAGGAAATTCGGGACCTGTTGTTCTGCTGGGAAGTGGCAAAATTCGTCAAATCCAATGCCATAGTCTATGCTCGCGATGGACAGACCATCGGCATAGGTGCAGGCCAGATGAGCCGTGTTTATTCAGCCCGTATCGCCGCCATCAAAGCCGCTGATGAAGGACTCGAAGTCAAAGGTTCGGTCATGGCTTCGGATGCTTTCTTCCCCTTCCGTGATGGCATAGACTCAGCGGCAGAGGCTGGCATTTTGGCAGTAATACAGCCAGGCGGCTCCATGCGCGATCAGGAAGTGATCGATGCGGCCAATGAACACGGTATGGCGATGGTCTTCACCGGTATGCGCCATTTCCGTCATTAATCCGGTTCAGGAGACAAGATGAAGGTATTAATTATAGGCTCCGGCGGACGTGAACATGCACTGGCCTGGGCCGTTGCGCGTGACACACAGGTAACACAGGTGTTTGTCGCACCAGGCAATGCCGGTAGTGCGACTGAAGCCAAGGTCAGCAATGTCGATGTGGATGCCATGGATACTCAAGCCTGATCAATTTCGCCCAGGCCAACCAGATAGATCTGACCATCGTCGGCCCAGAGGCCCCGTTGGTTGAAGGTGTTGTGGATCAGTTCCAGGCCGCTGGCCTGAAAATTTTTGGTCCCAGTGCCGCTGCGGCCCAACTGGAAGGTTCCAAAGCCTTCACCAAGGACTTTCTGGCGCGCCAACAGATTCCTAGCGGCAGCTACAGTAACTTTACTGAAATCGAACCTGCGCTTGCCTATCTGCACAAGCAGGGAGCCCCGATAGTGATCAAGGCGGACGGACTGGCGGCGGGTAAAGGTGTCATTGTCGCTATGACGTTGGAAGAAGCCGAAAACGCTGTAAAGGACATGCTGGCAGGTAACGCCTTCGGTAATGCCGGACACCGGGTGGTGATCGAGGAGTTTCTGGAAGGAGAAGAGGCTTCCTTTATTGTCATGGTGGATGGTGAACATGTATTGGCGATGGCGACCAGCCAGGATCACAAACGTGTCGGAGATGCCGACACCGGCCCCAACACCGGTGGAATGGGCGCTTATTCACCAGCCCCTGTTGTTACTCCAGCCATTCATAATCGCATCATGCAGGAAGTGATTCTGCCCACTGTTAAAGGCATGGCGGCTGAAGGCAATCCTTATACCGGGTTTCTCTATGCGGGCCTGATGATCAGTCCAGCCGGTGAGCCCAGGGTGATCGAATACAACTGCCGCTTTGGTGATCCGGAAACCCAACCGATCATGATGCGCCTGAAAACCAGTCTGGCGGAACTCTGTCTGGCCGCTCTGGATAAACGACTTGATCAGGTCACGGCTGAGTGGGATGACCGTCCCGCCGTAGGTATTGTGATGGCAGCCGGAGGATACCCCGGCGACTATCGCAAGGGGGATGAAGTTGAACTACCGGCAAGTGATACCAGTGACTGTAAAATCTTCCATGCTGGCACCGCACTGAAAGGCCATCAGGTGGTTACTGCAGGGGTCGGGTACTCTGTGTTACTGCCCTGGGAAACAGTGTCAGTGATGCACAGCAACGTGCTTATCAAACAGTACGCCAGGTTCGCTGGCAAGATGCCTTCTACCGTCATGATATTGGCTATCGTGCTATAGCCCGTGAACAACAGGACTAGCCTGCAGGAGAAGATGATGGACTGTTTATTTTGTAAGATTGTCAACAACGAAATTCCGGCAGATATTGTCTACCAGGATGAGAAAGTCATAGCCTTTAAGGATATCAATCCACAGGCTCCCTTTCACGCCCTCATCATTCCACGCAAACATATTGCCACGCTTAACGACATCACAGCAGAAGACTGTGAAACCGTTGGACACCTGCAATGGGTCGCTGCAAAGCTGGCTACAGATAATGGCTTTGCCGAAGACGGCTACCGTACCGTATTCAACTGCAACAGCCATGCAGGGCAGACTGTCTACCACATTCACCTGCATCTTCTCGGCGGCAAACCGCTGGGATGGCCTCCTTATCAAGACACCCTGAAGGTTAACCTTAATAACTAAAGTGACTCTTATGCTGCAGTGCGTCATAATAGCCAAAAGTCTGCTATGATGACGCACAGTGACTAACCAAGGAGTCAGACAATGACTGAGAAGAATCCATCCGCTAACTTGCGTAAAGAACGCCCGCCAGTGCATGATCAACTGGAGTTTTTCATTGAGCAGGCACGCCAGGCAACCCCTATCCGCACCGCCGTTGTCCATCCGGTTGATCACAATAGTCTGATGGGTGCCATAGAAGCCGCTGAGCAGGGCTTGATCGAACCATTGCTGGTCGGTCCAGAGCACAAAATTCGTGCCGCCGCTGAGGCTGAAGGCATTGACCTTTCCCCTTACGAAATTGTCAGTACCGAGCATAGCCATGAAGCGGCTGAACGCGCCTGTGGACTGGTCCGTAGCGCAGAAGCCGTTGCGCTGATGAAAGGCAGTCTGGTACTTCTGAACTACTTGCTGCGGTTATCCATAAAACCAAAGGCATACGCACAGAGCGTCGTCTCAGTCATGTTTGGGTGTTCGACATCCCTAATTACCATAAGCCACTGGTTATCACCGATGCCGCTATAAACGTTGCACCGGACCTGCTGACCAAGCGCGACATTATTCAGAATGCGATCAATTTCTGTCACTCTCTGGGAATCCACAAACCCAAAGTAGCTATTCTGGCCGCTGTCGAAAAAGTAAAACCGGCCATGCAGAGCACCATTGATGCCGCGGCGCTGTGCAAAATGGCTGACCGGGGCCAGATTACCGGTGCCATTCTGGATGGACCACTGGCGTTCGACAACGCCATATCCCTGCAGGCGGCGATTGACAAACATATAGACTCTCCTGTTTCGGGCGAAGCCGATATTCTGTTGGCACCTGACCTGGAATCAGCCAACATGATTGCCAAACAGCTGATCTATCTGGCGGGCGCCAAATCTGCAGGGCTTGCCGTGGGCGCCAAAGTGCCGATCATACTCACCAGTCGCGCCGAGGGCACACTGGGACGCTTAGCCTCCTGCGCCATGGCTTCGCATATGGTTCACCATCCGGAAAAGGACGCCTGAAATGAAAACGCTGCTGACCGTTAACGGTGGATCGTCCAGCCTGAAATGTGGTCTTTACCAGGTCAATCAGGAGGGTCTGGAAAATCTCTGCGTAGTCAAACTTGGCAATCTGCTGGGTGACGGCGTTCGCTTTAGCGCTGCCGATGCCCAGGGAAATCCACTGGATACCCGAACCCTGGATATGGGCGACTGTGGACGGGAGCAGCGTCATCAGGCCGCACTCAATGAAGTACTTAACTGGCTGCAGGTACAATACCCTGGCCATGAGTTGATCGCGACAGGTCACCGTATTGTGCACGGTGGCAATGACTTCAGCCAACCAGTATTAATGACTGATGAAACCAGCAGCCAACTGTTGCAGTTTATTCCACTCGCGCCACTGCATCAGCCATACAATCTGAAGCTGATAGAGGCGATTAAAAACCTGCTACCCTCCTTACCAGCGGTGGGTTGCTTTGACACCATGTTTCATACCAGCCAGTCACGCCTTGAGCGTCTCTATGCTATTCCTAAGCATTTAACCGATGAAGGTGTGACCAAATATGGCTTTCATGGGCTGTCTTATGAATTTATTCTGCATCAACTGCAGCAAATGGATAGCAGTCAGTTGAAAACCGTTGTGTGTCATCTGGGTGCGGGTGCCAGCATGTGTGCTATCAGTGATGAAAAATCCGTGGCATCCAGCATGGGCTTTACCGCGGTGGAAGGCCTGCCAATGGGAAGTCGCTGCGGTAATATAGATCCGGGTGTCATTCTGTATCTGATGCGCGAATATGCCATGGATATCGATGCCATTGAAAAGCTGCTTTACAAAGAAAGCGGCTGGTTTGGGGTATCCGGTGGTATCAGTTCCGACATGCTGGAACTGCACAAAGCCGGTCATCCGGACGCAGAAGAAGCCATCGATTTATTCTGCTTGAGAATAGCAGAAGAAGCCGGGCGCCTTGCTGCTGCCATGGGTGGTATAGAGCAGATCGTATTCACCGGTGGTGTCGGCGAAAATGACGCTGATGTGCGTAGCCGTGTGATTGAACGCTGTCGCTGGCTCGGTGCCGAACTGGATAGCGAGGCCAATCAGAAAAATGCCCTCATCATCAACACCGACAGCTCAGCGCTGGCATTGCGTGTTATTCCCACAGATGAAGAGATGATGATTGCCATGCATACACTGAGCAAAATTAACTAAGACTTTATTTAAGGCTGGTCCGGCGCATGCCGGACCGCTTAGTCAGCTCAGAGTGCGCGTTGACGCAGCATTTCGTAAAGACACACCCCTGTCGCCACCGAAACATTCAGGCTGCTGATGCTGCCCAGCATGGGAATTTTGATCAACTGGTCACAGTGCTCCCGGGTCAGACGACGCATCCCCTTACCTTCAGCTCCCATTACCAGGGCAGCCGGCCCTTTCAGATTAGCCTCAAACAGTGTTTGCTGAGCCTCACCCGCCGTGCCAGTGATCCACACACCTGCCTGTTGCATAGCCTGCAGGGTACGAGACAGGTTAGTCACCTGAATATAGGGCACGATTTCCGCGGCGCCACAGGCCACTTTACTGACGGTGGCATTTAACGGTGACGATTTGTCTTTCGGTGCTATCACCGCCAGTACACCGGCCGCTTCAGCCGTACGCAGGCAGGCACCCAGGTTGTGTGGGTCAGTCACCCCATCCAGCACCAGAAACAACGGGTTTTCCGGCATCTGCGCCAGCAGTTTATCCAGGTCAGATTCATCTCCGGTAGTCATCGCTTTGCAGTCAGCTACTACACCCTGATGCACACCCTCTACCATCGCATCCAGTCGTTTTCGAGCACTACGCTGTACGGTGATACCTGCCGCTTCGGCCTGTTCCAACAAGCCGTTCAGGCGATCATCGTTACGCCCTTCCTGGACAAACAACACTTTGATCCGCCCTGAATCACGTTGTAACACGGAACTGACGGCATGAAGCCCAAACACTCGCTCTGAAGACATGAAAACTCAACTCTTAAAAATAAAGGCTGATTTTAACAGAAATTATTGCTTTGGTTGCAGTTGTCGAAAGTAACTAGGTATATTGCTTACACCACTAGTGCAAGGAATCTGTATGTTTGGAATTATCGATCTGCCGTTATTTATTCTTGCAGGACTATTACTCAACCTGGTTCCTGGCCCCGATACCTTAGTTGTCATCTCCCGTACTGCCATGTATGGCTGGCATGCTGGTTCAGCAACTGCTTTCGGGGTAGCCGCTGGCACTTTAGTACATATTTCAGCGGCTACCTTAGGTCTATCAGCTTTTGGCAACCTCAGCTCTGGCTTTCACCCTAATCAAATATATTGGTGCTGCTTACCTGATCTATCTAGGAATAAGTCTGTTATTCAAACAAGGTAGCCAAACTATAAAAAGGCTTCCCGGACAACTCATCAGCCAAACGGTACCCTTGCACCGGGTATTTCTACAGGGCTTTATGACCAATGCACTAAACCCCAAAGTGGCACTGTTTTTTCTCGCATTTGTTCCCCAGTTCATTGCACCTGAAGCCGATAATAAAGTACTAGCCTTTCTACTACTCGGCTGTATATTCAACCTCAACGGCACGCTCTGGAGCCATGTACTGGTATTCACCACCGCCTTCGCGCGCCAGCGCATCCGTATCGGATGCAGAGTTTCAACTGCACTGAATAAGTTGATTGGCGTCCTGTTTGTTGGCTTTGGGCTCCGCCTGGGGTTTTCTGCCCCCTGATAAAACTACAACACGGCTTGAAATACCTGCTGGCAAGGTCAATACTAAAGCCCATCACCTATCACTTGCTATAAGGAGTAGAGTATGGGCTTTGTACTCTCAAACATGCAACTGACCAGCAGCGCCTTCCATGCGGGTGGAAAGATTCCTGCCAGGCATACCGGTGAGGGGGAAGATACCTCGCCAGCACTGGCCTGGGATCAGGTACCCGAAGGTACCCAGGCCTTTGCCCTGATTTGCCATGATCCGGATGCCCCCTTGGTCAAGCAGGGCAGCTACGGCTTTGTACATTGGGTCGCCTACAACCTGCCCGCATCGCTTCGCAGCCTGGCTGAAGGCAGCACCGAAGGCACCGCTGGTATCAATGATTTTGGTAAGATCGGCTACGGTGGTCCAATGCCTCCTGAAGGACATGGGGTGCACCATTACTACTTCTGGATTCTCGCTCTGAATCAGCCTCTGGATCTACCGCGGGACTAAGCATGGCGGAGTTGCTGGAAAAAACTGAACCCTATTTACTCGGCATCAACCGATTGGTAGGCACCTATCAGCGTGACTGACTCTGTCACGCTGAACCCTTCAGCGGGAAACAACATCAGTGCCTTCACGTACCATAGAGCAGCCTCCTTTGCGCGCCCGATTGTTAAAACTTGCACCATCAATACCTATGCAGACGTTGGGATAGATCATTCCCTTGACTGTCACCATGGCATCACTACCGGTCTGTTTACGGACGTTCAGTCGCGCCTGAATGACCTTGATCCGCTCGGCTTTCTGCTCATAAGAGAGTAGTGTGGCCTTAACTTTACGACCTACATCCGTAATTGAGGGTTTTTGCTCTGAGCTTGCAAATGAGGCGAGCACTTGTTGCAGTTTTTCACAGTTCTTCAGGCAGTTTTTGTATTCCACCTGAAGCTGCTCTTCCAGCTTGGTTTTGCAATTGATTCTGCCGACTCTGGCTTGCGTCGGGACATTCGCGTCACTTCCCAGACAGTTGACAACTATTTCGGTGCGGGCAAGGGTTTTGCCACCAATGATGCAGCCTTTACTACCCGGCTGTGTCAGATAAACCCACCCTTGGCAGACAGATCGCTTTGCAGCACAAACTCACGAATAACAATATCGCCACCGGCACGAAGATAAGCCAGATTGGTATATTTAGCTCTGATATTGCCGCCCGCACTGAGGCGCGCTTTGAGAATCAGCTCATTATGCTGATCACGCCCCAGATCCTCTCCCGCCACACCACCAACAATGGTCAGATTCCGACCGGCAATTACCGTTGCTTTTTCAACCATACCGCAAATAATGATATCGCCAGTCGCCTTGAGAGAAAATCCGCTGGTTACATCACCTTTCACTTCCACCGATCCATCAAAATCGATACTGCCACTCTCAAGATTAATCGTATCAATCCATAATGTCGGATCAACACATACGCCATTTTCGATCAGTATAGGATGACCTTTCACCGCTGCAATTAACTGATCCGGATTATCCGGATCGATAATCGCACCTTCTGCAGCCGCATTGAATTCCAATACATAACCCTGCTCAGTGGGTAGCATTTCACCCAGTACGCTCAACCCCGGCACGCCTGACGTGGGCGGCAAGCGCCGCATCAGAACGGCACCCTTTTCAACCACTATAAAGTCCTGCACCTGATGAAAATCGACCTGATCCTCTTCAGAATAGCCTTCAAGCAGTTTCTTGCAATCCTCAACCAGCACTTCAAAGCGACTATTCAATCCCGGCTCTGGTTCAATACCACGTGCGACACAAATACGCTCCGCCTGACCCGCCTCCAATACCTGATCCAGTGCGGTTTGATCCACACAGGTTTCATCTATTCCCTGGGCATGCAGCTCTTCAACCAACCACTCACGGGTTATTTTTTTCCCACCATTAAGCTGGCACTGCCGTGAGATAAACAGCCATTTTATCGGGTTTAATCACCCATTCCAGTTCAGCATCACGTCGATTGGCAATAGTCATACTGCCAGCTTTACCCTGATTGACTTGAGTGATCAGCTCATGCATAGCTGAACTGGATGTATAGAGCTCACCATACCCCTGTGCTTGCAAAAGTGCCTGAAGCAGGGGTAAGTCTATTTTATGCGCAGTCGGAGAAGGCTCCAGTGTTGCCAGTACGGACTGGTTATCTGGATTGAAAGTGAGCAGAACTGCTGAAACCAGGGACTGATTTTCAGCAGCGTTATCCTTAGGAGGTTCTGCTGCTAATGAAGACATAGGCCTTTGTAATTATTTTAGTGGCTCAAATCGACTGATTTCATCAGCCGTCATAATCAATGTATAGCATAGCAACTGATCAAAAATCAAACAGCAACAACTAATACAGGAACCTATTAAGTTATTAACTTCCCCTATCTGCAGTGAATGTTCACCCAGACTTCCCCGCATCAACTCAGTCAATTTTTGGCCAGGCAAAACCCTTATCAACGCAAGGTTTGGCTATATACCTGGCCCAATTGTGACACGGCCTGCTCTACCTGATCTGCCGCTTCTGCACTGAATCCCAATACTAACCCCTGCTGTTGTGTCAGAGGGTCGTAGGCCGATAAAGGACGGGCACCTATACCCTCCTTATTGAGTTGCTGGCAGAGCGGCTGATCCGGGCAATCCGGCGGCAAGGCCTGTACCAGGTGCATCCCGCCCCCGCATCGATCACCGGCAACGCAGACAAGGGGGAAGCTGAAATGGCTGTCAGCAGTGCTTCACGACGCTGTTGATAGAGTTGACGCATTTTTTTCAAATGCCGACTGTAATAGCCCTCAGCCATGAATTTACCGAGAGTATGCTGGGGCAGACGTGTCAGCCCACCATCCTGATAGCCACGCAGCTTGAGCATACCCGGCACTAAAGCCCGCGGCAGCACCAGATACCCCAGACGCAAGGATGGAAACATCGTGCGGCTGAAGGTACCGGTATAGATAACACGCTGCTCTTTACTTAAGGCATACAAGGCCGTTATCGGCTGCCCGGTAGCAAATTCGCAGTCAAAGTCATCTTCAATAATCCAGCAGTGCTGCTGTTCAGCCCAGTTCAGCAGCGCCAGCCGAGCCTGCAAGGTCAGCGTATGCCCAAGGGGAAAATTACGTGAGGGGGTAACACACAAACACTTTGCCTTCAGTCCGGTTGGCAGTCCTTGCTGTAAGGACTGCCAACTAATCGATTCGACCTTAGCACCGGCTGCGCGCATGACCGCAGCGGTACCGGGGTAGCCAGGTGACTCCACTAACACTTTGTCATTCGGGCGCAACAGTAACTCAGCCACAAAATGCAGAGCTTGCTGCGAACCTGAGGTAATCAGCAATTGCGATGCATCCACCTGCATACCCCGGCGGGTAGCCAGATGTTTTACCAGTTCATCTCGCAACAACTGATCTCCGGCCAGTGGCGTGTGTTGCAGCTGATGCCGCGAGAGCGACTGATTCAGACAGCGCTTCCACTGCTGTAGCGGAAAAGAATCTAATGCAGGAACCGCCGGCTGCAAACGCTGAGGAGCCCGTGTTTCCGGTATACGAAATGCCTGCAGAGCATCCAGGCGGTCATTTAAGTCAGGGAGAGGGGTTGTATACAGATGTCTGAGTTAGTTGCAGGCGTGTGACGCAGCAGATGGGCTGGCAAATCAATAACAAAACTGCCAGCACCCTGGCGCGCTTCAATATAGCTTCGGCTTGTAACAACTCAAAGGCGCTCTTCACTGTATTACGAGACAAATTCAACTGATGGGCAAGGTCCCGCGTAGCAGGCAGTTGTTCACCACTTTTCAACTCAGCGGCAAGTATGGCTTGCTGTAACCAGACAAACACCTGACGATAGCGTGGCAGGTTGGAGTTAGTCAAAGGATCAAAAGGGGTCAGTGGTAAGCGGGTCAAAATTGGGCCTGTTAGTTTTGCATAAAATAGATACTTATATATCCATTTTAACCCTCCACACTGAAATACCAAGATATATCAGCTTCCAGACAGCCGTCGGGAGGTAAGGCTGAAAAATACCCCGAACAGAGTTCGGAGCATTATGTATGTGAGCCTGGATTAAGCTGCAACAGCCTGCATATTGGCTTTTCTTGAACGACGACGCAGTGCCAGTCCACCAAACAGCACAGAACCAAACAGCCATACTGCTGCTGGAAGAGGTACTTCAGAAACAGAAGGCGGATACGTGAAACCAACCGTGAAGCTGGTGATCGCTGCTGTACCGGTCATGATGAGGTTATACAAAGTTCCACTTGTCATGGTAAACAGCGTAGGTATAAAGGTATTCGCTGCATTACCACTGGTCAACTGAGTTTCGTTAACACCATCAAAGATAGACATAGACCAATCAGCCAGCGTGGAGGACACGCTAAAATCAACCAGAGCCTGGGAAGCACCTGTCAATTGCGTATCCCAGGCTATAGCAACAGCTTCACCTGTCTCAAAGTTACTACCAAAAGTGTATTGAATGGTGGGAGTCGTGACTTGTGTCAGAAGACCACTTCCCGTCGAAGTTGCATTACCAATAGACACACTTGCCGCCGATGTTGCAAAAGAGGCCAGCATCAGCATGGCGCCCAATAATAGTTTTTTCATAGTTGAATCCTCAACTTTTGCATTTAAATAAACTCATGAATACTAAAGGCTCGGGCTGGTCGATAGTTTTCATGTTGTCCTCTACTGGTGATACTCTTCTGGCGTAGAGCCAGTCTGTAAAACCACTAAGGAGTTATACGATAGAACTCCACATCGCTCTGGTAAGTTTGCTATCGCACTTATCAAAGAATAGTTTGCAGCCAGGTGACAAATGGATCTATCAACCTTGTATAAATTGGATCTTTTCCTACCCACTCCACCCCCCTACACTGGCTTGTCACCACTGCAAAGGAAATTACTATGAGCGTATATCCGATCAACGATCGAAACCGTGTTATCCGCAGCCCCAAGCGGGCCAATTATGACCAGGCCGTTATTCATGCCATTATTGATGAAGCCCTGGTATGTCACCTTGCCTGTGGCAGTGAACAAGCATCTTATATTCAACCCACCCTACACTGGCGTATGGATGAGACGCTGTACGTACACGGCTCTGCCAAAAACGGGCTGTTTCAGCGTCTGATTAACGGAGCGGAAGGCAGCATTGCAATTACACTGCTGGATGGGATCGTATTTGCACGCTCGGCCTTTCACCATTCGGTGAACTACCGTAGCGTCATTCTGTATGGAAAAGCCCGTTTAGTGACCGATGAGGCGGAAAAGTCTGCAGCACTGGATGCGTTGATGGAGAAGTTCCATACCGGCCGTTCAAAAGAGGCTCGTCCTGCCAATGCGACGGAGCTGAAAGGCACCAGTGTATTGGCATTTACGCTAAGCAATATTGCCGCCAAAATCAGAACCGGCGGACCTGTCGATGATCCGGAGGATATGCAACTTCCGGTTTGGGCCGGTGTTCAGCCGATACAGCTGCAACTGGGCGAAATTATCTACGAATAATTAGTTTACTGGCAGGCTTTGGCAGAGGAAACTATAAGCCAAGACAGCAACCAAGGTTTTGGCTAGGCAGTATCGGTATGACTGAAGTAACATTGCAACTGGACGATACACCGGTAGCCACCCTACCCGCCCATACGGAAAAAAGTCTCTTTGAAACGCTGACCGATGCGGGTATTTTGCTGCGCAAAGCTTGTATTAACGGCGCCTGCGGTGTTTGTCGCTGTCGTTTAAACTCGGGTGCAGTCGATTACCGGGGTCGGCGCCCCTATGGACTCAATGACAACGAGCAGGCCGATGGCTGGATATTGCCCTGTATCGCCTACCCGAAAACTGACCTGAAGCTGATGCTCCTTAGGCGGCAGACACCCAAATAATGCGCTCTGCACGCCTGACCTCGATCAGCAAACCCGAAACACCTAGCGGTACCTATCACGTTCGGCGTACCAGCGTTTTTTATCTTCATACATCCGCTCATCGGCACGTTTCAGTACCTCTTCCGACGGCACCTGATCGGAGCCTGCCAGACCAATACTGAATTCAATATGCACATCTATGGCTTCACCTTGATCGGTTGGCAAAGACACTGCCTGCCCCTTGACGTTGTGGTCGATACGCTTTATCAAGGCCTTGGCGCCTTGACCCGACTCATCGCTACAGAGAATGACAAATTCATCACCACCAAACCGAAACAGGCGGTCATGCTCTCTGCAGGTCGTACGTAGCGCATCGGCAACACGGCAAATCAACTGATCACCCGCCATATGACCGTATTGATCGTTGATCTGTTTGAGACCAATCAGATCAATCACAATAACGCTAAAATGTGCATTCTCATTGTCACGCAGTCTCGCCTGAGCAGCGGCGATTTCTTGTTCCAATCGACCCCGATTATAGATGCCAGTCAGTGCATCCCGCTCGGCAGCGGATTTCAATTCCAGAGAGAGCAACTTATTGGCTATAGTGGTACTGAGTTGCTTCAGTAACAACCTCATCGATTGTCGCTCTTCCTTCGGTAGCGTCTGCCCATGAATCAGCAACAGGCCTTGAAAACGATCAAAACGCTGCTTCAACGGAAACACATGACTATCATCACCCTGATCTGCAATGTTAACGAACTGCCCCTTAGGTAAATACTCGCACACGCGAGACAACTGGTAACACAATAGAGCACGCTGCTCCTCGTCCAGATCCGAGGTATAAGCGGAAAAATGCAGGGTAGATTCCTCAGGATCTTTAAGTACAAAACCAAAAGATTGATTCGGATAGAGGCCTTGCAACACTTTCAAGGCCTCGTCGGCCAAGAGCTCAAGGGTTTCGAACTGATCACCCAGATCGGACAGTTTGAGCATGGTCGAAAAAATGACATTCTTCTTTTCGGCATCGGTTTTAGTACGAAATAGCCGCTGGTTCTGTATAGAAAAAACCCAGGCAACACCAAAAATATAAACCTGCAGTGCGATCATAGTAATGATTTCGATGCCCAACGGTGCCTCAGGTGACCACTTTATCCCAAACAACAAGGCCCCAACTAACAGGCCCAAGCCATAACAAGCGGCGGCGCGTATAAATTGAGAAATGCCTCCGGTCATGGTGTTGTTGAGAACAACAGCGGCCAGCAAGGTAAAGCTGACCCAGCCAGAAAATTCGATAGCTACCGTCCACAGAGACAGCATAAACGCATCGAATAGCATGGCAGGAATTTCGATGCCCTTGTGAGACTCGCGTAAACGGTCGAACCAATACACACTATGGGGGTACAGCAGAAAGTAAACAGCCGCAAGGAGATAGAGCCCGGCGGACCAGTCACGAACATAAATCAGCCAGGAAATGGCAACAAAAATCGCACTAAACCCAAGAACTCGTGGCATATAATTGATGCGCGTTAACCGCGGCATGCGATTACGACGCGAATCTCTGGCAACCGCAGTCAGGGTTCTATCTCCTGGTTATTATTTTTTGAACACGCATCCTTTGGCATAACAATCTTCAGCTTTTTAATCCGCCGGTAAACGGTGGGCCGAGACACGCTCAGCTGTTTCGCAACCGCCGAAATATTCCAACGCTGCTGACGTAATAGAGCCAGTAAACTTTCTTGCTCAGAAGAACGTAAGTCACTAACCACTGTGCTTGACTCGAAAGGTTCGTGAAGCGTTTGTAACGGAAAGGAGACAACCGGACGTTCAGACTGATGTATTGTGATGTCCTTAGGCAAGTGGTGTACAGTGATTTCATCATCCTCGCTAATAGCCTCTGCAAAGGTCAATACACTCACAAGCTGCCTTATATTGCCTGGCCATGCATAAGCGAGTAATGCACTTACAGCATCCGCTCTTAGCCGGACATTGGGGTTAATCTGCTGCAGCAAGGTTTTGATAAGGTACTGCTTGTCGGCTCGTGCTCTCAATGTAGGCAGGGTTAGGGTTGCACCGTTTAATCGATAGAATAAATCTTCACGGAAGCGGCCGTCAGCGACAAGCTGCTGAATATTACAGTGGGTCGCCGCCAGCACTCTGATGTCCAGATCAATTGGTGTTACTGCACCCAAAGGCAATACCTGGCCTTCTGCCAAGACCCGCAGCAACCGGGTTTGTAGATGTAAGGGCATATCCCCAATTTCATCTAAAAAAAGGGTGCCTCCATTAGCTTGCTGGATGATCCCTTTGGCTCCTTTGGCTCGCCCGCCAGTAAAGGCACCAGGGGCATAGCCAAATAACTCACTTTCAATTAAGGATTCAGGTATAGCGGCACAATTGACCGCCATAAATGCACAGTCAGCTCGATGACTCGTGGCATGAATCGCCTGCGCCAACACCTCCTTACCCGTTCCTGTTTCACCGAGAATGAGCAAACTTACATTTTTATTACGTAAGCGTTTTGCCAAGCCCAGGGTTTGACGCATGGCTGGATCATCGGCACATAGGCAGTCTAACCCAGGAACTGGCTCAGCTTGCCGCGTAGCATTGGGGGCCATGAAGAACCGACTCGCTGTAGGCGAGTTCGGTTCAATAAGTGTGCCATACAGGGTTTGCTGAGCACCCTCAACCAGAAAGGCCCGCGTGCCATCATGACAAGCGTTAATGGATAGGATGTCCTGCCATTGGCATCCAAGCAGCTCAGGTAATAATAATTTTGGCTGATCGATTTTGTTGAGTTGCATGAGCAGGTCGCGTGCGGCCGTGTTAGCCGCCAGTACCTCGCCTTGTTCATCCAGAGCAAACAGCAACTGCCCGCTTACCTGTACAAGTTCGCGGGATTGATCACACTTAAACACCAAATGATGACGATAACGCCTTAAAAAATAAACATCTTCAATTAAACGCGCATAGAGCTGGGTGAGGTGCAAGGCAAAATTCTGGCTCTCAGGTGTGCGGGAAGAATTTAGAGCAGAGATATCCAGAACCGCAAGCAACTGACCCGACGGATCTTTTATCGGAGCGGCGGTACAGGTTAAGCTGATGTGCGAACTATCAAAATGATCAACCCGATGACAGGTAAGCGCTTGCTGCTCCTGGATGCAGGTACCCACTGCAGAGGTACCTGCATATTGCTCACTCCAGTCGGCGCCTAAGTAGAGCCCCGCCTTATGCAAGCGCTCATCGCGCTTATCCCCCAGGAACTGAACGGTGATACCACGATAGTCACTTAGTAACAGCACATAACCCAAGCTGGCAACCTGAGCATATAATTGTTCTACGCCGGCTCGCGCCACGTTCAAGAATTCATCAACTGAATCTTGATGCTCGCGCAGGGTTTGCTGGGTGACAATGCGTGCGGGTCTCGGCTGGCAAGGATCTAAACCATATTCACTCAAACAGCGCTTCCAGGAACGGCCGATGAGCTCACCTGTAGGCGTATAGCGTCCCGGTACGGATTGATGCCCACCATAGCTAAGTATTGTGTCTATATGACGACGCTGGCTTACGTTCTGCATGTTTTCCCTTGCTCCGCGACTATTATTTTTATGGCACGGTACTCCCGAGTTTACTCTGTAAAAGACCGGCTTTCTATCTTTCTAAATTGAGCTGATATGGCGGTGTTACACCTGTAAAGCTGAGCCAGGTTTGGCGTTACAAGTGTGACTAAAACACGTTACAGCTGTAAAAAAAATCTATAGCAATTCATCAGCTAACCACCGCCACACACTGTACACAAAAAACAAAATATTGATTTAAATTAATAGGATAAAAACAAAGATTATTGCAAAACTGAGTTTTGGCACGTTTGCTGCTCTATCTCTGTTATCAACATTACTCTGCGACGCTCCTGCCCCATGAGCCATGTTGGTGTTAACGCAGTAACAAAAACAATAGTCTGCATTGGAGAGACCTATGACTCGTACCACACTCACCCCTAATCATAAGCCGACACTTGACGCGATTGCCTGGATGGAAAAATTAGCCGCTACACTGAGCTCCGACACACCGGCGCAAGCGGCTCTATTATTTGAGCAGGACGGCTACTGGCGCGACCTGGTCGCCTTTACCTGGAACATTAAAACTCTGGCAGGCCGAACAGCTATCAGCGACATGATCGTTGCCACTATGCCAACAGCGACTCCCAGTAACTGGAGAATCGACGAGGATGCAACAGAAACTGATGGGGTCATAGAGGCCTGGTTTACCTTTGAAACTCGGGAAGCCAAAGGGCGAGGCTATCTGCGACTACGCGAAGGGCTCGCTTGGACGTTCTTAACCACCATGACCGAGTTAAAGGATTACCCCGAAAAACGCAATAAACTCCGCCCTAAAGGAGCAGAACATGGTGCCAATAAGAACCGTCAAACCTGGTTAGAAAAGCGCCAGCATGAGCAAGCAACCCTTGGGTACAGTGAACAGCCTTACTGTTTAATTATTGGTGGCGGTCAAGGGGGTATAGGCTTAGGGGCTCGGCTTCGACAGCTTGAGGTGCCGACAATTATTATAGACGCACTACCTAAACCCGGAGATACCTGGCGTAATCGTTACAAGTCGCTCTCGTTGCACGATCCCATCTGGTATGACCATATGCCTATATTCCATTTCCCGAAAACTGGCCGGTATTCACCCCCAAGGACAAGGTCGGTGATTGGTTAGAGATGTACACCAACGTCATGGAGTTGAACTACTGGGGCTCTACCCGCTGCACCCAGGCAAAATATGACGAAGATAAACAGGAGTGGACAGTTGAAGTCGATCGCAATGGCGAAAAACTGACACTTCATCCGAAACAACTGGTTCTGGCAACGGGTATGTCGGGTATCCCTAACATACCGGATATACCCGGTATGGATGTATTTGAAGGCGAACAACATCACTCCAGCAAACATCCGGGAGGAGAAGCCTACAAAGGCAAAAAATGCGTCGTTCTTGGAGCAAATAACTCAGCTCATGATATCTGCTGCGCCCTTTGGGAAAATGAAGCGGATGTCACTATGATTCAACGTTCCTCCACACACATCATCAAATCAGACTCGCTGATGGAGCTGGTTTTAGGTGGACTCTATTCTGAAGAAGCCGTGGAAAATGGCATGACAACTTACAAAGCCGATCTCACATTTGCATCCATACCTTTTGAGATCATGCCGCAGTTCCACATCCCGGCTTACCAGGCTGTAGCGGAAAAAGATGCTGAGTTTTACCAACGCTTAACAGATGCTGGCTTCCTGCTTGATTTTGGTGAAGATGGCTCAGGCCTGTTCATGAAATACCTACGCCGAGGCTCAGGCTATTATATTGATGTCGGAGCATCAGATTTAGTGGCTGACGGAGAGATCAAGCTGAGATCAGGCGTTTCAATTGAACGCATCAAACCCAACTCAGTGGTGCTGACCGACGGCACGGAACTGGACGCAGACTTGATTGTATATGCCACAGGTTTTGGGTCGATGAATGGCTGGGCTGCTCAAATCATCTCCCAGGAGGTTGCGGATAAAGTGGGCAAATGCTGGGGTATGGGCTCGAACACCACCAAAGACCCCGGTCCATGGGAGGGAGAACTGCGCAATATGTGGAAACCAACACAGCAGCAAGCGCTGTGGTTTCATGGCGGTAATTTGCATCAGTCCCGACACTACTCTCAATACCTGTCGCTGCAAATAAAGGCGCGTATGGAGGGAATCGAAACGCCTGTGTATGGTACAGAACCGGTGCATCATCTGAGTTAGGCAACAGCACAATAAAATAACAGAGAGTGGGCAGCAAAGGTTTCTGAAAGCTGGTGATGCGTGTAAAACGATTACTTCCAACACCGGCTTTGACCTATCTGGTTATGTTGACTAACCTTAAACTGTTGTATTTACAAAAAAGATAATTGGAGCTATACATGTCAGCAAGCAAAAAGAAACTCAAAAGTGCCATTAAAGCCACCAAGGCCAAAGTGGCCAAGCAAGAAAAGAAAGTGCAGAAGCTGAAGAAAAAACTGAAAAAAGCCTGAAGAGAATTTAGATACAGTTGGCTTGCAGATCTTAGCACCAACCTCTGAATATCTTCCGCCGCAGTTAAAGTAAGCCCGGCCATGCCGGGCTTACTATCTGTCAAATATCTTTGACCAGGCGCAGCGCATCATAAATCGCTGCATGGGTATTACGTGCTGATACAGCATCACCAATCCGGTATAAGCGAAACTGACCTGCAGGGTTAGAAACGAGCGTCTGCTGCGCTCCCGCAATCAAGGCTTCATAATCCACCGCACCCAGGTTAACTGACTGGGGTTTGAGATCAAAGTACAGCTCATCCAGTGGCAAAGTGCCATGATTGACGACCACCTGATCGACATGACGGGTGTTGAGTACACCGCCGTAATCACTGTCTAACCGAGCCAGCAATCCCCCCTCATGACGCTCTACCGACTCCAGTCGGTAAGTCACGGTGAAGGTTACATCCTGTTTTTGCAGACTGCGCATATAAGGCACCAGATTCATCGCCATGACTTCTGGCGCAAAGGTTCGGTCGGGGGTCATAATCTCGACTTTGGCACCACTGGCGGCAATAACTTCAGCCGCCTGGAGCGCAGCATGGTCCCCGGCATCGTCATAAATCAATACATTTTTACCTGGCTTCACATCACCGGCGATAATATCCCAGGTAGACACCACCAACTCATTGCCCTGCGCTAATACCTCGGTATGCGGCAAGCCACCGGTTGCAATAATCACTACATCCGGGGCTTCGGCCATTACATCGTCGACCTCAGCCCAGGTGTTAAAGCGGAAATTCACCCCCAGGGTTTCACATTCAGCCATACGCCAATCTATGATGCTGATCATCTCACGTCGTCGCTCATTCTGAGCCGTTAAACGCACCTGACCACCGGGTAAAGCGGCGGCTTCCATCACTGTCACCGCATGACCACGTTCAGCCGCCACGCGTGCCGCCTCCAGTCCAGCCGGTCCGGCACCCACTACCAGTACCTTCTTATGCTCAGTTGCGGGTGGGATATCATGCGGCATAGTCAATTCACGCCCGGTTGCCGGGTTATGAATACAGTAGGCATCCCCGCCCTGATAAATCCGGTCAAGACAGAAGTTAGCCCCAACACAAGGACGAATACGCTCTTCTTGCCCGGCGAGTATTTTACGCACGATATGTGGATCGGCCATATGCGCACGTGTGAGGCCGACCATATCCAGCTTGCCAGAATCTATGGCATAGCGTGCGGTAGCGATGTCCGGAATTTTGGCGGCATGGAAGGTCGGCATGCCAGTGCGTTTACGCACTTCACCGGCAAAATCCAGGTGCGGCGCATTGCGCATCCCTTGTACCGGAATCACATCGGTTAGACCGGCATCGGTGTCGATATGACCCCGTATTACATTCAGAAAGTCGACCATACCACTGTCTTTAAAACGGTCAGAAATCAGCAGCCCCTCCTCCACACTCAGGCCACCTGGCAGCTGCTCATCGGCGGTATAACGCACACCTACAATAAACTGCTCGCCGACGCGTTTACGTATTTCGCGTAAGACATCAAACGTAAACTTGAGACGGTTATCCAGAGAGCCGCCATAAGGGCCATCCAGGGTATTGGTCAGGGGTGACCAGAACTGATCCATTAGATGTCCGTAGGCCTGTAGCTCGATACCATCCAGCCCCGCCGCATGCATGCGCTCAGCCGCATCAGCATAATCCTTGATGATCCGCTCAATATCCCAATCTTCCATTTTCTTTGGAAAGGCTCGGTGGCTGGCTTCACGATGATGCGATGGTGAAACCACATTCAGCCAGTCGCCCTTGGCCCAGTGGGTACGACGGCCCAAATGGGTTAACTGCAACATCACTGCCGTGCCATGCTCATGACAGGCATCGGCCAGATCACGCATATAGGGCACGACTTCATCTTTGTAGGCGAGAATATTATTGAATACAGGCGGGCTGTCTTTCGATACCGTCGCCGAACCAGCCGTCATGGTCAGGGCAATACCGGCTTTTGCCCGCTCCGCATGATAGGCACGGTATTTGGCCTTGGGCATGCCATCTTCTGGGTAGGCCGGTTCATGCGCGGTGGTCATGATGCGGTTTTTCAGCGTCAGATGTTTAAGCTGATAGGGTTGCAACAAAGGATCTTTAGACATGTGAACGGCCTCCGGCTGTGGTTTCACCCAGGTTTTTAAACCTATATGCGTTGAGATTAGTCAAAATGTACACATGTGTCAATTATAAGTACATTGGTGAACATTGGATTGCCATGAACGACCAAAGACCGTATTCTTCGCGACATGAATATGCCTGAAACCGGCTGGCGCGGTTCGCCAGAAATATGGATAGATATTGCCTATGACACGCTGATAACGCGTGGTGTGGAAGCTGTGCGTATACAACCCTTAGCCAAGCAACTGGGGTTATCACGCACCAGTTTTTACTGGTTTTTCAAGGATAGGGAGGCATTATTAGACGCGCTAATACAACGCTGGCGAGATAAAAATACCGGCAACCTGATTCAGCAGACGCAAGCCTATGCTGAAAGCATTACCGAGGCGGTACTGAATCTGTTTGATTGCTGGCTCGATCAAACACTGTTTGATGATGCGTTTGAGTTTGCGATGCGTAACTGGGCGTTGCAATCAGAAGAGGTGGAAGCAGAAATCGAACAGGCAGATCAACGGCGACTACAGGCGATCCGTGAGATGTTTGAGCGGTTCGGCTTTGCTGATCAGGAAGCCGATATTCGGGCACGAACCATTTATCTGACCCAGATTGGCTATGTCTCCATGCGCACGCATGAAAGCCTTGCCATACGTATGGCACGTATTGAAGATTATGTACGGGTTTTTACCGGTCAATCAGCACCTGAAGGCCAACTTAAGCGTTTTTATCACCGGCATGGTTTTTTACTGGAATAGAAAGTCAGACCCTGACTATGCAGGGCCTGAGCACTAATCAACCCTGTAAGCTGGCGAAGACCTTGTCACGGATATCTTCAACACTGCCAACACCTGCTACATACACATAGGTCGGTGCGGTAGTTGCATCCTGCTCAGCCCAGCTTTTGTAATAGTTGATCAGCGGCTTGGTCTGATCATGGTAGACATTCAGGCGCTGCCGCACGGTGTCTTCCTGATCATCTTCACGCTGCACCAGATCCTCACCGGTAACATCATCCTTACCTTCAGTTTTCGGTGGATTAAAAGTTACATGGTAGGTCCGACCAGAGTCAGGGTGAACACGACGACCACTCATACGACCGATGATTTCCTCATCATCTACATCGATCTCAACCACAGCATCAATTTTAACACCCGCTTCTTTTAATGCATCCGCCTGCGGAATCGTTCTCGGAAAACCGTCGAACAAAAAACCATTAGCACAATCTGTTTCGGTAATACGCTCTTTGACCAGGCCGATAATGATGTCATCAGACACCAAGCCGCCCTCATCCATAACCTTCTTTGCTTTTACGCCTAGTGGGGTACCGGCTTTAACCGCCGCACGTAACATATCACCTGTGGAGATCTGCGGAATGCCGAACTTTTCCGTAATATACTGTGCCTGGGTACCTTTACCGGCACCAGGTGCGCCGAGCAGAATAATTCGCATTGAGGGTTTTCTCCTGATTTATTTTTAATAAGTTACCATTCCGGCTTTTTCACATGAGCTGGAACGCAAGTAAAATAGTAACAGAGGGTAACGTCATGGGTTACCCAGCCACAATTCGACGTTAGCACTAGCCTGTATTGCGCATACCGGCCGAAATACCGGCCATGGTAACCATTAATGCCTGCTCCAGACGCTGATCTGGCTGATTTCGGTCACGGTACAGCAGCTCAACCTGTAAAAAATGTAGCGGGTCCAGGTAAGGATTTCGCACCTCAATCGATTGACGAATGATCGGATTCCCCGATAAGAGTTGAGTTTCCTGTTTAATCTGCTTAATCAGCTCAATACACTGTTTGAGCCGGTCGCGTAAACTGGCGCCCAGCACCCCAAGTTCATCCGAGGTCAGGCGTTTCTCATAATAAGCAGCAATACTGGCATCACTTTTAGCCAGCACCATTTCAAGCATATCGATATTGGTGCGAAAAAATGCCCAATCACCATAGAGTTGCTGTAGTCGAGGCAATTCACCACGTTCAATCGCCTCACCCAGCGCCGTATCAGAACCCAGCCAGGCGGGTAACATCAGCCGTATCTGCGTCCAGGCAAAAATCCAGGGGATAGCTCGGAGGCTTTCTACACCGCCATCTACACGCCGTTTGGCTGGTCTTGAGCCCAATGGTAACTTTGCCAGCTCCTGTTCCGGTGTTGTGGAACGGAAATAAGGCACAAACTGTGGGTCTTCACGAATCACAGAACGGTAACCACGCAAACCGGCACCAGCCAACTCATCCATATACTGACACCATGAATCGTCAGCCGGCGACCCCGGGCAGAGAGTGGCCTGAAGCACGGCACCGGTATACAACTCCATATTGCGAATAGCAATTTCAGGCACACCAAATTTAAACCGGATCATCTCACCCTGTTCAGTGACGCGTAGTGCACCAGCCACCGACCCAGGTGGCTGTGACAAAATAGCGGTATGACTTGGGCCACCCCTCGACCAACGGTACCACCACGTCCATGAAACAGCGTCAGATGCACACCCTCCTGCTGACACACACGGGTCAAGGCTTGCTGCGCACGATACTGCCCCCAGGCAGCTGCTAACTGGCCCGCATCTTTGGCTGAGTCAGAATAGCCAATCATCACTTCCTGACGGTTTTCAGTATAGGCTTTATACCAGTCGATATTGAGCAAGGCCGCAATACAGTCCGGCCCACCATCGAGGTCATCCAGGGTTTCAAACAGTGGCACGACACGTATATTCCAATCGATACCCATCTCTTTCAACAACAGGATCACGCCCAGTACATCCGAAGGTTTACTGGCCATAGAGATGACATAAGAGCCCAGAGAGTCCGGTGTGGTACCCGCCACTACCCGGCAGGTATCCAGCACTTCTTTAACCGCATCAGAGGGTTGCCACTGGTGCGGAATCAGTGGGCGTCGGGACTGGAGTTCACGCAGCAGAAAATCCTGCTTATTACTTTCTGACCAGTTGGCATAGCTTCCCAACTGATAAAAATGGGTGAGTTCATCAAACACTTCAGTATGACGATCAGCGTTTTGGCGAATATCGATTTTTACCAGCGCCAAACCAAAACAGGATACCCGGCGGATGATATCTTCAAGGAGTCCGGCTGCAATATTTTCCATACCACATTCGCTCAAGGACCGATGACAAAGCAGTAAGGGCTTGAGCAATTCCTGATCATCTGTGATCCACTGGCTGGTATCCGCTGGTAAGCCGCTCAATTGAGCCGCTATACCACTCCGTGTGGCTTCCAGTCGATTACGCAACCCACCCAGAAGCACCCGATAGGCTCTGCAGCCTGTTCACCCACCTGCTCACGCAACTCGGGTGTGGCACGATGCATCGACAACTCTTTTCTGAGCTCATCGATATCCTGCGCAAACAAATCAGCCGCCATCCAGCGTGACAACTGCAAGACTTCTGTGGTTATTCTGGCTGTAACATTCGGATTGCCATCACGATCACCTCCCATCCAGGATGAAAAGCGCACCGGTGAGCTGTCTAACGGGAGCCGATGACCCAGGGTAGTCTGGAGGGTCTGATCAAGACGTTTACAGAACCGGGGGATAGCTTTCCACAAAGAGTTCTCTATGACGGCAAAGCCCCACTTGGCCTCATCAACCGGGGTTGGACGCTGACGGCGAATTTCATCGGTATGCCAGATCTGCGCGATCAATTGATCCAGCCGCTCATTCACTGGCTCATTTCTGTCCAGCCGTTTGAGACAGTCAGTAATCGCATCGTATTTCTGAATCAGCGTACGTCGGTTAACTTCAGTAGGGTGAGCCGTGAGCACCAGATCTATCTGCAGCTGGGACAGCGTCTCGGCAATTTGCTGTGCTGATTTTCCACAGTTGCTATGCAACTGCTGAATCAGTTCAGCCAAATCATCAGGCTCATTCTGCTCATCCGCATCGAGCTGGCGTCGCACGCGATGATGCTCTTCAGCAATATTGGCCAGGTTAAGAAACTGGGTAAACGCACGTGCCAGAGGCAGGACTTCATCTTTATGTAACCCCTCTATCGCGGCTAATAGCTCATCATGCACGGGCTTTTCAGCACTGCGACCTTCTTTAGCCAAATGACGTATCTGCTCGACACGTGCTAAAAACCCTTCACCCAGATCCTGCTCAATGGTTCGCCCCAGGCTATCACCCAGCATACGTACATCATCACGTAAGGCTTCATGCAGATTAATGCTCATCGGCTGTTTCTCTCTGTTTGGCTTGATTCCAGAACGCATCCAGCTCTTCCAGCGTGTAGCAGGAGAAATCCCCACGCTGCTGGTTAACCTGGGTTTCAACATAGCGGAAACGCCGTTCAAATTTACGATTGGTACTGCGCAGGGCCTGCTCAGGATCAAGTTTCAGGTGCCTGCAAAGATTGACCTGGGCAAACATAAGGTCACCGGCTTCATCCAGCATGTCACTGTGACGACCACCACGGATAGCCTGGCGCAGTTCAGCGATTTCTTCCTCAATTTTGTCCAGCACGCCCTCTGCATCAGCCCAGTCAAACCCGACATTAGCGGCACGCTTCTGCAATTTAGCCGCACGATTCAGCGCAGGGAGTGCCTGAGGGATTTCATCCAGCACAGAGTGTTGCTGGCGGGCCCCACGCTCCTGCTGTTTGATCTCTTCCCAGCGCTGATTAACCTGAACTGTGTCAATCGATGCCAGTGGCTGATCCGCTTTGAGTTGTCCATCCGGAAACACATGCGGATGACGTCGAATCAGCTTGCTAACCAACTGATCAATAATATCAGCAAACCTGAACAACTCGGCTTCATCTGCCAACTGGGCATAGAACACCACCTGAAACAACAGATCGCCCAGCTCGTCTTTTAGATGCGGCCAGTCTTCCCGTTCCAGGGTATCGATCACTTCATACACCTCTTCCAGGGTATGCGGCACAATCGAACTGAAAGTCTGTTGTTGATCCCAGGGGCAACCTTGCGGGCTGCGCAGCCGCGCCATAAGAAACAGCAGATCATCCAACGTATACATCAGTGTTTCCCGTCTCTTTCTCGGTGTACATCGATAACATTAGGCAACTGATTAAGCTTATCCATCAAGCGTCCCAGCATCTCTAACCGAGAAATTTCCACGGTCATCGACAAGCGGGCTATATTACTCTGCTTATCGGTTTTGGTATTGGCCGACAGAATATTTAATTTTTCGTTGGCCAGAATCATCATCACATCCCGCAGTAATCCAGAGCGGTCATAGGCTTCAACCATCACGTCAACCGGATAGGTATTTTCACCTGCTTCATCCCAGTCAACCGATACGATTCGGCGTGGCTCAGTTTCCCGTAATGTTTGTAAGTTGCTGCAGTTTTCATGGTGGATCGATACGCCGCGCCCTTGGGTGATAAAGCCAACAATCGGGTCGCCCGGTACCGGCTTGCAACAACTGGCCATAACGGTCAACAGATTACCGACACCCTGAATACTTACCGCATCAGCGCTGCCCTGCGCGTGATGAATGGCATGGCGATGCTGACTTGGCAGTAGCTGCAGATCCATCTGCTCGTCGTGCGTAGGTTCAGTCTGTTTCTGTGCTTCATTAAGCAGTTGCGACAGGCGCAGATCACCGGCACCTATCGCCGCAAACATGTCCTCGACTAGCTTGAAGTTCAAGCCGTGTGCGATCAACTTCAGATTCAGCTGGTGAATATCTAAAGCCAAGCGGCGCATTTCTCGCTCGACCATATCCCTGCCGGCTTCAGCATTCTGATCCTTGGCTTGCTGCTTGAACCAATGAGCCACTTTAGCGCGAGCTCTGGATGTAGTCACATACCCCAGGTTAACGTTCAGCCAGTCACGCCGTGGACGTTGTTCACTACTGGTAAGAATCTCTATCTGGTCACCGGTTTTCAGTGCATGATTGAGCGGCACTATGCGGCCATTCACCTTAGCTCCCCGACAGCGATGACCCACTTCAGTATGTACACGGTAAGCAAAATCGACCGGTGTAGACGCTGATGGCATATCAATAACATGGCCATCTGGCGTGAAGACATACACACGGTCCTGCGTTACATCCCCGCGTAGAATTTCCCGCAGGCCTTCGCTTTCTCCGAGGTCGTCATGCCACTCCAGCACTTGTCGCAACCAGGATATTTTTTCTTCATAACCATCACGGCGCGCCCGTACATCAGTGCCTTTATACAAGTGGTGAGCACAGACTCCCAGCTCCGCCTCTTCATGCATTTCAAAGGTACGGATCTGTATTTCCAAGACCTTGCCTTCCGGCCCAAATACAGCTGTATGTAGTGAACGATAGCCATTGGACTTGGGCGATGCGATATAATCGTCAAATTCATTGGGAATGTTACGCCATAGACCATGAACGATCCCCAGTACCGTATAGCAGTCACGGATTTCCGGCACTAAAATACGCACAGCACGCACATCGAATACCTGATTGAACTCAATATTCTTGCGCTGCATTTTGCGCCAGATGCTGTAAATATGCTTGGCCCGGCCATGCACATCGCCGGCAATGGCAGCATCTTCCAGACGGCTGCGCAGCTGATCTACCACTTCATTGATGAACAGCTGACGATCCAGGCGCTTTTCATCCAGCAGGCGGGCGATATTTTTATAGTCATTCGGTTTGAGGTAGCGAAAAGAGAGATCTTCCAGTTCCCATTTGATGTGCCCGATGCCCAAGCGATGAGCCAGGGGCGCGTAAATATCAAAGACTTCACGGGCAACCAGGTAGCGTTTTTTACGGCTTTCATCTTTAACCCGACGAATCGCGCAGGTACGTTCAGCTATTTTGATCAATGCCACGCGGACATCATCAATCATGGCTACCAGCATTTTACGCAGGTTATCTACCTGCCCTTCGCTATCACCAAGAACCGTAGAATCATGCCGCGGGTTTTTACGACTACCGATTGCTGCCATCTGCAACACACCCTGAATCAGGTTTCTATACTGGCACCAAACTCATTTTTGACTTTAGCCAGGCTGAGTTTTTCCTCTCGCACAGCCCGATAGAGTACAGCGGCGACCAGCGTTTCCTGATCCTGCTGAAGCTCAGCCAGTATTTGTGCCATCTCAAGTCCGATGATATAGCAATTTTTATGCGATTCAGTCCAATCATCATTTTCAGTACGGGAGACTTCAAGTGCTGTGCTAACTGTTTCACAGGCCCGGCACAATTGCTCAGCATCGGCGATATCTGTTTGCATCTGCAAACGTTGCAGCCATAATTCCAAATCAATTGAACCATCGTCTCTAACTGGATGTTCGTCACGTACCTTAACCATTAGGGTGGTTACTCCTTCCCTGACAGTTTAATGAGGATCAAAAACACCCGTGGACAAGTAGCGATCTCCACGGTCACAAATGATACACACAATAGTGGCATTTTCCACTTGCTCAGCAAGTTTCAATGCGCCAGCAACTGAGCCACCGGAGGAGACGCCCGCAAAGATCCCTTCTTCACGAGCCAGACGCCGCATCATTACCTCAGCTTCTTCCTGAGTTATATCAAATACTTGATCTACCGCGCGCTCTCAAAAATTTTCGGCAGATAGGCCTCTGGCCAGCGGCGTATACCAGGAATAGCCGCACCTTCTGCGGGCTGTAGACCGGCAATACGGATAGCGGGATTCTTCTCTTTCAGAAAGCGGGATACCCCCATAATAGTACCCGTAGTTCCCATGGAACATACAAAATGTGTAACTTCACCACAGGTTTGCTGCCAGATCTCAGGAGCGGTCCCTTGATAATGCGCTTCAGGATTATCCATATTAGAAAACTGATCAAGCACCTTTCCAAGCCCTTCGGCCTGCATGCTTAAAGCAAGATCTCGAGCCCCTTCCATGCCCTCTTCTTTACTCACTTCAATTAACTCGGCACCGTAGGCACTCATAGCCGCCTTGCGCTCACTACTCATATTAGCGGGCATGATCAATTTTAATTTATAGCCTTTTATAGCGGCAGCCATAGCCAAAGCGATACCGGTATTACCCGAGGTTGCTTCAATCAAGACATCACCGGGTTGAATTTCACCGCGCCGTTCGGCCAACTCAATCATGCTCAGAGCTGGACGGTCTTTGACTGAACCAGCCGGATTGTTACCTTCCAGCTTACATAACAGCGTATTGTTATTCGGGACCGTAATGCGCTGCAAGCGGACCAGCGGTGTATTGCCGATACAGTCTGCGATGGTGGGATAGCCTGTTGATATCATCATTACAATCCTGTGCAAGTAAAAAAGGAGTCACTGTGTATATATTGCAAACTAGCGATGGTAGCGGCTTGCCGGTCTTGACTCAACTCTCGGCAATAGCCATTGCCACAACATAGGCCTTCTCATCGGTATAAGACAAATGCCAATATCGAATGTTCAATTCGTCTGACAAGGTCTGAGCATAGCCATTGAGTGTAACCAGCGGTTTACCCAGCGCATTTTTATCGATTTGCAACTGCTGCCAGCCAACACCCTGACCAATCCCAGTCCCCAGGGCCTTTACCACCGCTTCTTTAGCAGCAAAACGCTTGGCCATAAAACGCTCTGGGTGCCTGGACTGCAAAAAAAGCTGATATTCAGCCTCAGTCAGTACCCGTTTAGCCAGCCCAGGAGTGCGAATCAGAGCCTTCTGCATACGTGATATCTGAATAATATCAACACCCAGCCCGTAAATCATTTTAAGCCTGAGTGCGTTGCCAGTTCGGCGCGCTGCCGTGCCGCCAGCATTAGTGCTTTCATCTCTTTAACCGCATCTGTCACACCGACAAATAACGCATGAGCAATTAATGCATGGCCTATATTCAGTTCATTAAGTTCCGGGATTTCGGCAACAGCCTCAACATTGTGGTAGTGCAATCCATGCCCGGCATTTACGATAAGTCCCTGACTAAAAGCGTAGCTGGCCGCGTCTTTAATGCGTATCAGCTCTTCCTGCTGTCGCAAAGGCGTGACAGCATCTGCATAGGCACCCGTATGTAATTCAATAGCTGGAGCAGCGCAGCGAATAGCAGCATCAATCTGGGCATTATCCGGGTCTATAAATAAGGACACTTCTGCCCCAGTTGCTCCCAGGGTTTTACAAAAGTGATCAACCTGAGATTCATGTGTCACGACATCCAGACCACCTTCCGTCGTCAGCTCTTCCCGCTTCTCGGGTACAAGACAGATATGTGCGGGTTGAATGTCCAGCGCAAATTCCAGCATCTCCGGGGTCAGTGCCATTTCCAGATTCATCCGGGTTTGCAGCATCTCATTTAGCAAACGGATATCACGCTCCTGAATATGGCGACGATCCTCACGCAAATGCACAGTAATACCGTCAGCACCTGCTGCTTCAGCCAGCATGGCCGCATACACGGGGTCGGGATAACGTGTACCACGCGCCTGGCGCAGGGTAGCGATGTGGTCAATATTGACACCCAGCAACAGCTGCTTGGGGTAGTTCATGCCGTTCTCCTGGTTTTTATAAACAATTCACGACTTTTTAAAGGCTTCACGCCCAACAAAGGAGCCAAGGCTTCGCGCATCAACCGTTTGGCTGCACGCCTGACATCCACCGTTTCATAACGATCTTCAGCAATCGCCAATAAATCAGTGCCAGTATAACAGCCCCTATCGGCCGTAACTTCAATCATGCCTTGCTGGGTATCATACTGATAATAACAACCGGGATGGCAGTGGCTGAACCCTATGCCATAACCCAAATTTTCCAGCAATTGCCGCTCAAACGTTCGCAGAGCGCCTTCCAGATCAGCCGACTGCTGTAACTCCTGAATGAGATAGGTGTAATAAAGATACAGACGTGGGTGTGGATCAGCCGGCTGCAACAGGCGCTGCAGCAACTCGTTGGCATAAAGCCCGCAAAGCAGTGCTTTGCCAACCAGCGGCGCCATGACTTGAGGCACTTCAGCCTGACTCAGATTTTTGAGCTCATGTCGACCCGCCCAACTAACATGCAGTGCCTGAAAGGGTTGCAGTGTAAAACGTCGCGCTGATCCAGAACGACGTGCCCCACGAGCGACCACACTGATCCGACCATGCTCCAGAGTAAACAGGTCAACCAGCAGGCTGGTCTCCCGATAAGGGCGAGAATGCAGAACAAAGGCTGCAGCCTGTTCAGCATGCTGAGACATTACTCGTGCCTGTATCCCAGACTGTGTAGTGCACGTTCATCATCGGACCAGCCACGGCGCACCTTAACCCAGAGATTCAGCATCACTTTACACTCAAACATAGTTTCAATGTTGAGACGAGCATCACGGCCGATATTCTTCAATACGGCGCCTTTATCACCAATCACGATACGTTTCTGACCTTCCCGCTCGACCAGGATAAGCGCACTGATGGTCAACAACGAGCCATCATGCTCAAAGGCTTCGATCTCGACCGTAATACCATAAGGAACTTCATCACCCAGGTTGCGCATCAGTTTTTCACGCACTATCTCAGCCACAACAAAGCGGGAACTGCGATCGGTAATCTGATCCTCCGGATAGTGATGGGGTCCTTCAGGCAAATAACGACTGACTAACTGTTCCAACTCAACCACATTATGCCCTTGTTTGGCAGACAGTGGCATGATCGCCGTGAACTCACGCTTATTGGCAAGCACGTCAATCTGCGGCAGAAGTTCATGTTTCTCTTTTAACTGATCGATTTTATTCACCGCCAGTATAACCGGACAAGTTACGTAACGGAGCTTCTCCAGTACGATATCATCCTCTTCTGTCCAGCGGGTCCGGTCTACCAGAAACACGACCAGATCAACATAGCGTAAAGCGTCAGAAGCCGTTTTATTCATAAAACGGTTCAACGCTTTGCCCTTTTCATCATTATGCAGTCCTGGCGTATCAACATAGACCACCTGATCCGCACCTTCAGTTTTAATACCAAGAATCTGATGACGGGTTGTCTGCGGCTTGCGTGAGGTAATGCTCAGTTTCTGCCCAAGGATTTTATTCAGCAAGGTCGACTTGCCCACATTGGGACGACCCACAATAGCGACAAAGCCGCAACGCGTTACTTCAGTCACGGCGATTCTCCTGTTTTAACTGCATCAAGGCGGCTTTAGCAGCATTCTGTTCCGCCTGACGACGGCTATTGCCTTGACCTTCAGTCGGGTTACTTAACAAGCTGGTATGACAATGTATATTAAAGGTTTGTGCATGCGCTTCACCTTCGACACTGACCAGTTCGTAGTCGGGCAGATCCAAACGACGTGATTGCAAAAATTCTTGCAAGCGCGTTTTGGAATCCTTAATTGAACCATCCAGATCCAGCTCATCCAGACGTTTTTCATACCACTTGAGCACATAAGATTCAGCGGTTGCAAGGCCCGCATCACGATAGATAGCGCCAATAATAGCCTCCACGGCATCGGCCAGAATGGAGTCACGTCGAAAACCACCACTTTTAAGCTCACCGGATCCCAGGCGCAGGTAATCACCTAAACCGAGCTCACGGGCGATTTCAGCGAGTGTCTCCCCCTTAACCATCATAGCTCGCAGACGGCTTAACTGCCCTTCACGAGCACCAGGAAAGCGCTGATAAAGATCAGCTGCAACCACAAAATTCAGCACAGAATCGCCAAGAAACTCCAAGCGTTCGTTATTGCGCTTACCACAACTACGGTGAGTAAGCGCCAATTCAAACAAAGACTCATCGGTAAACTGATGCCCTAAACGCCGGGCCAGCTCTTCTACAGGTTTTTTCAAGGCTTTCTGGCTTCGTAGTTATCCTGGAACATTACAACCGCATCCACATTACCGAACATGGGCACCCTGACCTCATAGTCCAGGTTAAAAAAGATCATGCCAGCATCCTCAGTAATTGTTAACGCATCCTGACTCGGCAAAGACACTTGGTTAATATGAAAGCGACGATTAAGGTTGGAACGTATCTGTGTAATCGGCCTTGCCAGCTCTTCACGATCTTCACTGGTCGCCTTCACCACTGAGGAAATGGTTCGATACTCCCAGTAAGGCGAAAATAGCTTAAACCCAACAGCAAAAATCACCCCGAGGACGATCAGCACACTCAGAACACCAAAAAAAGATGCACCATTTTGTCTATTGCTAGTATGAAGTTCCATTATCCTATTCCTATCTGATTTTACGCATCACACTGAGATCGGGTAAGCTGAAGAAGTTATCCCAGTGCATCCAGACGACCACCGCTTTACCTACCAACAAGTTTTCCGGTACAAATCCCCAGTAACGGCTGTCATTACTGTTGTCACGATTATCACCGCTGGTAAAGTAATATCCTTCCGGTACCACCCACTGCCCTGTCATCGAGGGTCGCCCCACATCCTGATAGGTTGTGTAGCTATGTTCTCCCAATGTTTCATTGAATAGCAGTATTTCAGGATTAACCGGGGGCAATCTGGCAAGTAGATCAGCTTCGACTTCCTCACCATTAATATAGAAGGTTTTATTCTCATAGCTAATCACATCTCCAGGAACCCCTATCACCCTTTTAATATAGTTGATAGATGGGTTATTGGGGTAGCGGAAAACCACTACTTCACCCGGCTGTGGTTCATTAATGGAAACCAGCTTAGTATGAGTGACTGGCAAGCGCAGTCCGTAGTGAAATTTGTTTACCAGAATGAAATCGCCAATTTGAAGCGTGGGCAACATGGAGCCAGAGGGGATCTGAAAAGGCTCAAACAGAAAAGAGCGCAACACCAACACCACAGCCAATACCGGAAACATCGACTTACCCAAGTCTGCCCAACCTGGTTGCTGCAACATTTTAGCCCGGGTAGTTTCAGGCAAGGGCTGACTTTGAGCAGCTTCAGCCGTTGCAAGACGCGCTTTGCGATGCGGTGCAAAGAACAGTGCATCAATCAGCCATAGAATACCCGAAAGCGCTGTTAAGCTAACCAATACCAGCGAAAAATCAAAATCCATGTAAACCTCAGCTATCTACTTTAAGTACAGCAAGAAATGCATCTTGGGGAATCTCGACCCGTCCGACCTGCTTCATGCGCTTTTTACCTTCCTTTTGCTTCGCCAGCAGTTTCTTTTTACGACTGACGTCACCGCCATAACATTTGGCCAGTACGTTTTTACGCAAGGCTTTGACCGTGGTACGGGAAATAACCTTACCACCAATAGCCGCCTGTATAGCAACATCAAACATCTGCCGGGGAATCAACTCTTTCATCTTTTCGCACAATACACGGCCTTTATATAAAGCATTATCTTTATGCAATATAACGGCCAGTGCATCAACCTTTTCACCATTGATCAAAATATCCAGACGACAAAGCTTGGCTGAATCGAAACGTATGAAATTGTACTCTAATGAGGCATATCCACGGCTAACTGATTTCAAACGATCAAAGAAATCCAGTACTACTTCAGCCATCGGCAATTCATAATGCAGCTGCACCTGATTACCAACAAATAACATATTTTTCTGCACACCACGTTTTTCCACACACAGTCCGATCACCTGCCCAGATAATCTTGCGGCACTAAAATGCTGGCCTGTACTATGGGCTCACGCATCTCTTTCATAGCTGCAGGATCAGGCATTTTTGATGGGCTGTCGATATAAATCACTTCACCATTATTCAGCTCAACCTCATACACAACGGTCGGTGCTGTAGTGACCAGATCAAGATCATACTCCCGCTCCAGGCGCTCCTGAATAATTTCCATATGCAGCATGCCGAGGAAGCCGCAACGAAAACCGAAACCCAGCGCATCGGAACTTTCCGGTTCAAAAAACAGAGAGGCATCGTTCAAAGTCAGCTTATCAAGGGCCTCACGAAAGTCTTCATAATCATCAGCACTGGTTGGAAAGAGGCCAGCATAGACTTGCGGCTGCACCTTCTTGAATCCAGGCAGGCTATCCACATCAGGGGTTTTTGACAATGTCAGCGTATCGCCAACCGGTGCCCCGTGGATATCTTTAATGCCAGCGACAATGAAACCCACCTCACCGGCTTTAAGTGAATCGGTTACCAAACGCTTAGGTGTGAAAACACCGACACTATCAACGCTATGCACCTGACCGGTCGACTTCACCAGAATTTTATCTTTTTTGCGCAACTGGCCATGTTTGACCCTTACCAAGGAGACCACACCCAAGTAGTTATCAAACCAGGAGTCGATGATCAGTGCCTGCAGAGGTCCATCCAGATTACCTACAGGTGGAGGCACCAAACGTACCAGCTCTTCCAGCACTTCATCTACCCCCATGCCACTTTTGGCAGAGCACGCAACAGCATGGGTTGCATCAATACCAATCACTTCCTCAATTTCCTGCTTAACCCGTTCCGGTTCTGCCTGAGGAAGATCCATTTTATTCAGCACAGGCACTACTTCTAGCCCCTGCTCTATGGCCGTGTAACAGTTAGCCACTGACTGGGCTTCAACACCCTGAGCTGCATCGACTACCAGCAATGCCCCTTCACAAGCGGCCAGTGAACGGGAGACCTCATAAGAAAAGTCAACATGTCCGGGGGTATCAATAAAATTCAGTTGGTAGGTTTTACCATCCTTAGCAGTGTAATTTAGCGTGACACTTTGCGCCTTGATGGTGATACCGCGCTCACGCTCAATATCCATAGAGTCCAGCACTTGCTCAGCCATTTCACGCTCGGCAAGGCCACCGCAGACCTGGATAAAGCGATCAGCCAGGGTGGATTTCCCATGGTCAATATGGGCGATGATGGAGAAGTTGCGGATATGGTCCAGATTACTCACGTGTCAGTGTCTCAAATCAGTTTCCGGAAGGGGCAGAAGTGCCCGGACAGGGGCCGTAGTTTACCCTATTCCAGTGATTTCAGCCATCTACACAAACACAATCCACTAGCCATCCAAGCTGAACAACTAGCGGATTTAGCAATTACAATACAGGTGCTACTCAGGGCGTCAGTCGCAAAGGTATAAACATCGCACTGCCTCGGCGAACAATACGCATGGGTACAGCCCGGTCTTGTGGCAATTCGGCTACAACTCGAGAAAATTGATCAGGTGTCTCAATATTTTCTCCATTTAGCATGGTAATCACATCACCACTGATCAACCCAGCCGCTGCACCTGGCCCCTCATTGACCTGCGTAACTACAACCCCGGCATTCAGATTCCAATTTGAACGCTGCTCCTGAGTAAGCGCTGAAACCACCAACCCCAGTGAGGTATCAGAAGCCGGTGGTGTACCTGACTCTCCCCGACCACGCCCAGCCAGCTGGTCATCGTCAGGTAATGATCCGATCGTTGCGATAACCCTCTCACGCCGTCCATCACGCACCACCTCAACACGCACTTTTTCACCCGGCTTTATGCGTCCCACCTGATGTGGCAGATCGGATGATAGGGCGATATCATTACCATTGAACTGCACTATGACATCTCCCTCTTTCAGACCCGCCGCCTGGGCTGGACTGTCAGACATCACATTCACAACCAGTGCGCCTGCAGGTTTATCCAAACCAAAAGATTCAGCCAAATCACGGCTTACCTCTTGAATAACAACACCAAGCCAACCACGAGTGACGCTGCCAGTATCACGCAGCTGATCCGCAACTTCCATGGCGACATCCATAGGAATGGCGAAAGATAGCCCCATAAAGCCGCCGGAGCGGGTATAAATCTGAGAATTAATACCGATCACCTCGCCATTCAGGTTGAACAAGGGACCACCTGAATTGCCGGGATTAATCGCCACATCGGTCTGGATAAAAGGCACATAGGTATCATTGGCAAGTGAACGCTCTGTTGCACTCACAATACCGGCAGTTACACTATGGTCAAAACCAAAGGGTGAGCCAATAGCCAACACCCACTCTCCAACCTCTACCGCTGAAGATTCACCTATTTTTACATAAGGCAGATCACTGGCTTCAATCTTCAGCAAAGCAACATCCGAGCGCGCATCGGATCCAATGACTTCAGCTTCTATTTCCCGACGATCACTCAAGCGCACAATCACTTTATCCGCATCATCAACAACATGATGATTAGTTAAAACATAGCCATCATCAGAGATGATAAAACCTGATCCCAATGATCGTGGTGCGGGATTCCCTCTACGTGGCGCCTGGGGTATCTCAGGAAAACCGCGGAAAAAATGCCGGAAAATATCAGGTATTTCCTCGCCATCCGGTCCACGAAACTGACTAAAAGGATCCTGACTTTCTTCCGGAACCTTCTGGACAGTACTGATATTCACAACAGCGGGAGCAGCCTCTCTAACCAGGGTTTTGAAATCAGGTAATTGTTGCGCCCAAGCCAGCGCTGGCAGCAACCACAAGACCAACAGAAGCAGGAATATTGACTGTGCTTTTTTCATAGCGAGACCTTTAATCAGCAATTATACATTCACTCTCAATAAAATCGGGTAATAGCTTGGGTTCGACAGTAATTTTGCCGAAATGATCCGTGCCAGCCAAAAGCCACTAAACAGCCCGACAATAGCTGCAAGAATCACCACCAGCTCTTTGTCAAATAACCAGGAAGCAAGTAAAGCTGCACCAATAAGCATCAGCAAAGGCATCAGGTACAATAACACTGATGATTTAAGTATGGCCCCTTCGTGTAAACCAATAATCACCGACTGCCCTGCGA
>NZ_JRLB01000039.1 GCF_000764495.1 Nitrincola sp. A-D6 | reverse complement strand
GCAAAAAGCATAACCCTGCCAGATGATCGCAGCTGGATCGAATTTGAACTACGCGAAGAAGCTGTATTCAGTGATGGTGTGCCAGTCACAGCCGAAGATGTGGTAAACACCTTTCAGCTACTACGCGAAAAAGGCAGCCCATTTTATCGAGCTTACTATGCTGACATTACCCTCATCGAAGCACTTGATAGTCACCGGGTTCGCTTTGAGTTTGCTGAAACAGAAAACCGCGAACTAGCGCTAATTGTCGGTGAAGTCCCCGTACTGCCAAAACATTTCTGGGATCAGCGCGATTTTGAAGAGTCAGGTCTGGAAATACCTGTCGGCTCAGGCCCCTATCTACTGGCCAGCTATGATCCGGGACGTACCATTACCTATAAACGAAATCCAGATTATTGGGGTAAAGACCTGCCAGTTCAGCGCGGTCGCTATAACTTTGATGAATGGGTATTTGATTATTACCGCGATGGTACCGTTGCACTGGAAGCCTTCAAGGCAGGCCAGTATGATTTTCGCACCGAATACTCAGCCAAGAACTGGGCAACCGGCTATAGCGGTTCGGCGCTGAATGAAGGACGGATGATCAAAGAAACCATTGAGCACGAAAACCCTACCGGCATGCAGGCTTTTGTGATGAATACTCGGCGTTCACTATTTGCTGATGCTCAGGTGCGTTATGCCTTGGCACACGCCTTCGATTTTGAGTGGACAAATCAGGCTATTTTTTACGACGCCTACAAACGTAGCCACAGCTATTTTTCCAACTCAGATATGGCGGCAGATGATTTGCCTGGTGAACAGGAACTTGCAATACTCGAGCCAGTAAGAGAACAACTTCCAGAAGCCGTCTTTACACAGGTTTATCGTGCACCACAGACAGATGGAGACGGCAACATTCGTACTCAGACACGTAAAGGATTGCACCTGCTGGCTGAAGCTGGCTGGACCCTGGATCAAGGCATATTACGCAATAAACAAGGCCAACCCTTTCGTTTTGAAATACTCATATTCCAGAACAACCTGGAGCGTTTAATCTCACCGTTTACCCGTAACCTTGAGCGCATGGGTATTCAGGCCAATATCCGTGTTGTCGATATTTCCCAATACATCAATCGTCTGCGTGAATATGACTTTGACATGGTCGTCGGCAGCTTTGCTCAGTCAAATTCACCGGGCAATGAGCAGCGTGAATATTGGCACTCCTCCAGCGCTGACCGTCCGGGAAGTCGGAATTTGATTGGTATCCGCAATCCAGCCATTGACTATCTGGTGGATCAACTGATTCAGGCCCCTGACCGTGAACAGCTGGTCTACAGAGCCCGGGCACTTGACCGTGCTCTGCAATGGAATCATTATGTTATTCCGCATTATCACACTAACGCTTACCGTATTGCCTACTGGGATAAATTCGGTATACCCGATATTCGCCCAAACCATGCAATAGGTTTTGATACCTGGTGGATTAAACCTTAATGATCGCCTACATTGTCCGGCGTTTACTGCTGATTATCCCTACGCTGTTCGGCATACTGCTACTGAATTTTCTGATTGTACAACTGGCACCCGGCGCCCTGTTGAACAGACCATTGCTCACCTGCAAGGCTTTGGTGACACCACGGGTGAGCGCATAGGCAGTGCAGCAGGCTCTGATCTGGCCTCAGCTCCATCCTCCGAGGGTACGGGCTACCGTGGTGCACAAGGACTCGATCCTTCTCTGATTGCTGAAATCGAAAAAATGTATGGATTCGATAAACCAGCGCATGAGCGTTTTATGCAGATGCTGGTCAGCTATTTGAAGTTTGATTTTGGTAGCAGTTTTTACAGCAACAAAACGGTCATGGAGCTGATCATTGAAAAAATGCCGGTATCCATATCTCTTGGGCTTTGGACCACGCTGATCGCCTACCTGGTGTCGATACCACTGGGTATCCGTAAAGCCGTTCGTGATGGCAGTGCATTTGATATGTGGACCAGCAGCGCGATTATTATCGGTTATGCCATCCCCAACTTCTTGTTTGCCATTCTGTTGATTGTACTGTTTGCCGGTGGCACCTACTTTGACTGGTTTCCATTGCGAGGCCTGACATCGCCCAATTTCGATGAAATGACGCTGTTACAGAAGATCGGTGATTATTTCTGGCACCTTTCGCTTCCGGTACTGGCATCAGTGATCTCCAGCTTTGCCACACTAACTATGCTGACCAAAAATGCCTTCCTGGATGAAATTCACAAACAGTATGTGCTGACTGCCAAGGCCAAAGGCCTGAAGGAAAACCGTGTACTTTATGGCCACGTGTTCCGCAATGCCATGCTGCTGATCATTGCCGGCATGCCAGCGGCACTGATCGGTATATTTTTTACCGGCTCCTTGCTGATAGAAGTTATTTTCTCGCTCGACGGACTGGGACTGCTGGGTTATGAAGCCGTTATCCGGCGCGATTATCCGGTGATCTTCGGTACCCTGTATATTTTCACCCTGGTGGGTCTGCTGCTCAAATTAGTTAGTGATATTACCTACACACTGGTCGACCCGCGTATCGATTTCAGTAGCAGGGAGGGCTGACCCATGACACCGATTATGCGCCGCCGCATTGACGCTTTTTGCCGCAATCGCCGAGGCTTCTATTCACTGTGGATTTTCCTGGCACTGTTTATCCTGTCATTGGGAGCTGAGCTGATTGCCAATAACAAACCGATTCTGGTCAGTTATCAGGGTAGCCTCTATTTACCGGTTTTCAATAACTACTCCGAATTAGAGTTTGGTGGTGAATTTGACGCGCCTGCCGATTTCCGTGACCCGTTTATACAATCATTGATTGAAGATGCCGACGGCTGGATGCTCTGGCCGGTCATCCGCTACAATTACCAGACCATCAACTATGAACTGCCCTCTCCTGCTCCATCTCCGCCGTCCTGGGAGAACTGGCTGGGTACCGATGATCAGGCACGCGATGTCATGGCTCGGGTGATCTATGGCTTTCGTATCTCGATTGTTTTCGCACTGGTACTGACACTCGCCAGCTCAGTTATCGGTGTGGCTGCAGGAGCAGTACAGGGCTATTATGGCGGCAAAATAGACTTACTTTTTCAGCGCTTTATTGAGATTTGGTCAGGTTTGCCGGTGCTGTTTCTATTGATCATTCTTGCCAGCCTGGTAGAGCCTAACTTCTGGTGGCTACTAGGCATCATGTTGCTGTTTTCCTGGATGCAGCTGGTCGATGTCGTACGTGCCGAGTTCCTTCGGGGACGCAACCTGGAATATGTACGTGCGGCCAGAGCCCTGGGACTAGCGAACTCCACCATTATGTTCCGCCATGTACTCCCCAATGCCATGGTTGCGACCCTGACTTTTATGCCATTCATCTTTAATGGCTCAATAGTCACACTGACAGCCCTGGACTTTCTCGGCTTTGGCCTACCACCCGGCTCACCCTCCCTGGGCGAGTTAGTTGCTCAGGGTAAAGAAAACCTGCACGCACCCTGGTTAGGCCTCTCGGCCTTCTTTACCCTGGCGCTAATGCTAACCTTATTGATTTTTATCGGTGAAGCTGTGCGTGATGCCTTCGATCCAAGAAAAGTCAGTTGAACTTAACGATGTTGGGCATGTAAGCGCACATAAAGGCGTCGGGTCACCTTGGCAACCAGGGTGCCCTGCTGATCGCGAATATACACCACAAACTCAGGAAAAAATTTATCCCCAGCAGCGGTCATCTCACGAATCTGATGTACTTGCTCATCCTCAATATGAAACTCGGCGGTCAGACGTCCAATACCCGGCGAAATGAAATCAATATCTGCAGATTTGTCCCAGATAATGTAGCGGTCATAACCCAGACAACCAAACAATAATACGGCATAGAAGGGATCGGTCATTGAAAAAAGACTACCGCCATACTGACTTGAATTGATATTTTTAGTCCAGGGACGCCACTTCAGATCAACTCTTGCGTAACGGAAGTCAGGACTGATGGATACCAGCTTGATACCAGTGAAAAACAATGGAGGCCAGAGATTCATCGCCCAGCGCAACAGGTTAGGATAACGAAAGAAAAACGCTTTCATACTAGGCATACCACTGAGTAAAAACTGGCATGCTAGCATTAGATCAATCAGTTACGTATAACAAAAAGCGTCAGATTGACTGTGCAGAAAAATCATACCCCGGCAGGCACTCAAACCCAGGCCTGGCAAAATAGTAACCCTGCATCAGACTAACCCCAAGCTTACGGAAGTACAGCATTTCAGACTCGGTTTCCACACCTTCAGCCAGCACGGTAATACCTAATTTTTTACACATATCGATTAAGCCTTCTACAATAACCTGCTTGACCGAATGTGTGTCAATATCACGCACAAGTTCCATATCAATTTTAAGGATTTTTGGAATAAAGCTGGCCAGCATATTCAGCCCGGCATGCCCGGCACCGAAATCATCCAGCGCGGTAATAAAACCCTGTTTCTCATAACTTTTAAAGATTTTAGTCAAGTGTGCACGATCATAGACGTACTCTGACTCGGTAATCTCAAACATGAGTTTTTCAATCGGAAAGCCGGTTTCGCGCGCAGCCGCCAGGGTGCTGCGAATACAGTGCGCTGGTTCATATACGGCATTAGGCAGAAAGTTAATGCTTAATACTTTATCCAGGCCCAACTCGCTGGCTAAATGAATGGCCTTAACCCGGCAAGCCTGGTCAAAAGCATAGCGATTTTCATCATTGATACGGCTAAGGATACTATAAGCTGATTCAGCTTGCGGGCCACGGACCAAGGCTTCGTAGCCAAAAATCTCACGTGCGTTCATATCCACAATGGGCTGAAAAGCAAACGTAAACTCAAAACCCAAGGGTACAAAACAATAACCACAACCGGGTTTGGTTAGTGATTCAGGGAACTGGGTGGCCAATACAAGGCTCCTATTCAAACAAAAAATAATACACTAACCATAGCATAGCAAAAAATTGCTTAAACTAAACCCGAATACTGCTCAACCTTGATTTACAACATCCCGATGATGTTAATACTATTTTACCGTCTGACTGGCACGTGTGAAGCCCATCAGAGAAAGCTCCACCACCAGTGTCTGATCAGTATTGAAAGGGCGGAAACCCACCTTGACAACACTACCTGAGCGGAATGCTGTCAAGCGATTATCATCCAGTGGTACTGCAACCAGACAGCCTTCCTGAACACAGGTCAAAAATGGCGCGCCAAACTCGACACCTTCATCAACCTGCATCACTACCCCCGGACGAACATCCAAACCCAGCGGCAAAAGCAGCTGCATGATCAACTGATTATCCAATTTGCTCACCGTCGCTCTAAGCAACCGGGTATTACCCTGTTCATTTTCCATATTCAGCACCTGCTGAATTTCACATCGTTCCTGACCCTGAACATCGGCACAGATACCCACCCAGTCCTGATATTCTGTTGTTTGGGGTTCTTGTGCAAAAATCCCATATGACATAAATAGTAGTGAAAAAGACAGAAACTTAAGCATTTTCATATTACTCATAATTACTCACTATAATTCTTACACTGTTTGATTTTATGAAAGCCCAGCTGTTAGCCATGGGTCACTCTGTAACACATTCGCCCTGTTACAACAAAAGCCTTAAGTTATTTCAGATGAATCCCCTGCTCATCAGCTACAATCACGCCCTGCTTAAGCAGATTACCAACCGCCATTTTAAAAGCTTTTTTACTGACACCAAAAATCGCTTTGATCTCATCCGGAGAGCTTTTATCATTTAAGGGGCACTGGCCGCCACGCACCTTGAGATAATCTAACACCTGTTCGGCCAGTGGTTCCACCCGTCCATAGCCAGGTTTGTCCAACATCACGTCAATTTTACCATCATCGTCGCGCTGCTGTTTGATATAACCAGGCATGCTTAACCCTGGACGAACCGGCTTAAAAAGGTCCTGCTGATGCAGCATACCTGGATGCTGGTGATTAATAATCACCAGGTAGCCCAACTCTGTCCGGCGCCAGATTAATAGATTAACCGGATCCCCGGCACGGTAACTTGCAGGATCAGGACTAAGATGGCGTTCCAATCGAGCTGAGGCAGCCAAACGACCGGTATTATCAATATAAAGACAGACCATCACCTGCTGCCCAACCTCCACACGCTGTGGCTGCTCGGCGAAGGGTAAGAATAACTGTTTGGGCAAGCCCCAATCCAAAAAAGCACCTACTTGGTTGGTATCAGCCACTCGCAATTGAGCAAACTCTCCCAACTGAATACGTGGCTTTTTCAGTGTCGCAACAGCAAAATCGTCACTATCAAGATAAACAAACACGGACAGGGTATCACCGAGCTGTAACCCGTCCGGCACGTCCTGCAATGGCAGCAGTACAGCTTCCCCCATATTGTCTTCAAGATAAGCTCCCTGTTCGACAATACGCTTTACTTTCAATTGATTAACCCGGCCTAATTCCACTCAAACACCCCTCAACCTCAAATTTGGATACAGCCTACCACAGTTCCTTTGTGGCACAAGCTGACAAGCACCTTTCTGATAGGCATCTTTAGCTTGATTTAAACATAGCACCTTGCGACAAAGGTATAAAAAAGATTACTATTTTATTAACAATTCTTATACGCTGTATTTCATGAAAACAGAAACTTCTTTAACAACCAGTGATAACGCCCACCCAGCCACACTCGAAGTCACCGACCTGCACAAGCGTTACGGTGATATTGAAGTGCTGAAAGGCATCTCCCTGACAGCCCGGGACGGCGATGTTATCTCTATAATTGGTTCCAGCGGCTCTGGAAAGTCCACCTTTCTGCGCTGTCTTAACCTGCTGGAAAATCCATCACAAGGGTGCATCACTTTGCGCGGCGAACCCCTGCAACTGGTAGCGAACAAACAGGGTGAGTTAGAGGCGAAAAAACGTCGCCAACTTGAGATGATGCGTGCCCGTATCGGCTTCGTATTTCAGAACTTCAACCTCTGGCCACACATGACCGTGCTGGAAAATCTCATGCTGGCCCCTGTATTGGTACATGGACGCAGCAGACAAGCATCACGTGAACGTGCGCAGGCCTTGCTTGAGAAAGTCGGACTGGCAGATAAAGCCAAAGCTTACCCGGGTAACTTATCTGGCGGACAGCAACAACGTATCGCGATTGCCAGAACCCTGGCGATGGACCCTGAAGTGCTATTATTTGATGAGCCAACCTCTGCACTCGACCCTGAATTGGTCAATGAAGTATTGGGAGTAATGCAAAATCTTGCTGAAGAAGGCCGCACCATGCTGGTCGTCACGCATGAAATGCGCTTTGCCCGTGATGTATCCAGCCAAGTGATGTTTCTGCACCAGGGTCGGGTTGAAGAGTTTGGTCCTCCAGGCGAGGTATTTACCCAGCCAAAATCTGAACGCTGTAGAGAGTTTTTATCAAGTCATTTGTAACCTTAAGTAAACAAACCAAGCAAACTAATAAAGGTACTAATCTATGCAATGGTCAAAAAAACTTGCTACGTCTGCAGTACTAATAGCGTCTGCAACAATGATAGCACCACTCGCTATGGCTGATACGATCCGTATTGCCACTGAAGGTGCTTATGCACCCTTTAACTTTATCGATAACTCGGGCCAGCCGGGTGGTTTTGATGTTGAAATCGCAAACGCGCTGTGTGAAAAAATGCAAGCTGATTGCGAAATCCTGACTCAGGATTGGGACGGTATCATTCCAGGTCTGCGCGCACGCCGCTATGATGCCATTATCGCCTCCATGTCAATTACCGAAGAGCGTGAGCGTGTTGTTGCCTTCACCAACCCCTACTACTCTAATGTACTGGCTTTTATTGGACCTAAAGACAGTGAAATGCCCACTGATGCAGCGAGCCTGGAGGGTAAAACTCTGGGTGCACAGCGCGCCACCATTGCCGGTCAGTACCTGGAAGATGAACTGGGTAGTACAGTAAGCGTGCGTCTGTATGACACTCAAGATAATGCCTACCTGGATCTGGCAGCAGGTCGACTGGATGGTATGGTTTCGGATAAATTTCCGGCCTACGACTGGTTACGGACAGACGCGGGTAGCGCTTTTGAGTTTAAAGGCGAAGACGTAGATATCAATGATAAAATCGGCATTGCCGTTCGCCAGAATGACACTGAACTGAAGGAGCGCTTCAATCAGGCACTGGAAGCGATAGTGGAAGACGGCACCTACGCTGAAATCAATGCTAAATACTTCCCCTTCTCAATCTATTGATAGCTGAAGCAGGGTCGACAAGGGTCGGTTACTCAGTAAATTGTGTGACCGACCCTTTGTTTTTAATTGCTATAATGTGAGCACTGCATGGATCTACACGGTTTTGGTCATCTCTTGCTATCAGGCACCTGGATTACACTGAAACTGGCCTTTACCAGCCTGTTTTTTGGTTTGATTCTTGGGCTCATAGGGGCTGCAGCCAAACTGTCACCGATGCGCACACTGCGCTGGATTGCCACAACCTATACCACCTTGATCCGTGGTGTACCTGAGCTATTACTGGTACTGATTATCTATTTCGGCACTACAGAGATACTCCTCAGACTGTTTGATCAATACATTGAGATCAGCGCCTTTGCGGCGGGTGTCACTGCCCTTTCTATCGCCTTTGGTGCCTATGCCACCGAAGTGTTCCGCAGCGCCCTGCAAGAAATCCCCAAGGGTCAGCGTGAATCTGCCATGGCGATGGGCCTTACACGCTGGCAAACCTTCAGCCGCATTTTAATTCCGCAGCTTTGGCGCATCGCCATTCCAGGACTTGGCAACCTGTTTTTGGTACTGCTGAAAGATACCGCGCTGGTATCGGTTATCGGACTGGATGATCTGATGCGTCAGGCCTACGTCGCAGCCGGATTTACTAAACTCCCCTTCACCTTTTATCTTGCTGCGGCGTTCATCTATCTGTTTCTGACTATTATCTTTATGCAAGCCATCCGCCTGCTTGAAAACCGTGCGAACCGTCCCTGGCAGGGAGCGCGCTGATGAATGAGCTGATTGTAAGTCTTTCACAATGGCTGCTAACCCTCACTCAGGGAGCAGAGCCCTGGGATTCTTTCGCACGCTACCTGCCCCGCCTTATGGAGGGTGTCTGGGTCACGTTACAACTGGTAATCGTCTCAGGCATTGTTGGCTTTATCATGGCCATTCCACTGGCCTGATGCGCATTGCCAAAAGCCCCTGGTTATGGCTGTTTCCTTATTGCTATATTTTCTTTTTTCGCGGCACACCCTTGCTGGTACAGATCTTCCTGGTCTACTACGGCCTGTCCCAGTTTGAAGCTCTGCGGAATTTTGGCTGGCTTTGGACAGATGTGCTGTCACAACCTTACTGGTGTGCCATTATTGCCTTCAGCCTGAACACCTCAGCCTATATTGCCGAGCTGTTTCGTGGAGCCATCCAGGCGGTCCCCAAGGGAGAGGTGGAAGCGGCACAATCACTGGGTATCAGTCGTCGCAAGCAATACCAGCATATCATTCTGCCCAGAGCCTTCGGCATTATTCTGCCCGCCTATGGTAATGAAGTCATTCTAATGCTCAAAGGCAGCGCACTGGCCTCCACCATCACGCTGCTCGACCTGATGGGGGCCACCCGCGGAGCCATCGCCAGAACCTATATGAGCCTTGAATTTTTCCTGCTGGCTGGGGCGCTCTATCTGCTATTAACGGCCGTACTGATTGGATTTTTCCGCTTACTGGAAAATGCTTATAACGCTCATCAACATGCAACACGGTTACCGGTAACCACACTTGACCCACAACTGCGTGACAAGCACCTTGAAGATAATGTGAAGTAAGGCTGATGCTGACGAAAAATTATTCGTCAGCAGGGTTCTCTTTAAGGTGCTTGATCTGATCCAGACCTTTACGTCTTTGCGCATAAATCACATCCAGTTTATTTTGCAAAACCTCTTGTGCTTCAGGCTCTTTTTCATGCTTGAGTTCATCTTGTAACTGGCGCTCTTTTTCCTTGAGCTGTTTCAGGATTTTACGGATAGACGAGACCTGCTCAAGCTGCGTTTGTGAATCTGCATCCAGAAAGCGCCGGACTCGATCCAGTAGTTTTTTTGCTTTCATTGCATCACTCCGGCTGACTAGCCGTTGGTTCCGGTTTAGATTCGTTTGTCTGACTGGTTTTATCCATCAGCTCATCAAGCTCTTTTTCATTCAGGTTGAAAGGCTCTAGCCTTGTCGCCTGACGTTTAGCAATAAGTGTGGATACAGCATCCAATAGATTATCGCCTATATCGGTGACATAGGCCTCATCATTGAGGATAGACGTTGCTATGGATGCCGCTATGCGCCGATGGCGAATCATTTCATCCAGCTCATCGATCATTTTACGGCTGGCTTTTTGTGATGCAAGCCGTAACGCATCAAGCGACAAGCTAGCCACATCACTGGGTTCCTCACGCAGTAACTGACGCAACTCACGCAACAGTTTGGCCAGATGAATCCGAATCTGATCATAGCGCTCACGTACGGCCAGGTTGCTGGAAAGACCATGGCGTGACAGGTTGCTATGCAAATGCTTCATACCTTTGACAGCCGCTACAATGTTACGACTGGCTTCACGTAACTCATAGAGATTTTCGGTAGCGGCTTTGGTGGACTCACGCATTTGTGCTTCCGCTATAAAGGCCACTATTTCATTATGCAGGCTTTTGATTTTCTCTTCATAGGCATCTTCCACATCGATAGGAAAAATACGCCGGGTATACTTCACCGCATCTGTCAGGGATTCCTGAGAGTCGATGGTGTTACGCTTCAGGCTTAAGCCATGGGCCAGCAGACCATAGGCGTTATCAAACAGGTGTATCACTTCCTTTTTAACCGCATTAACAACGGTGGCAGGGGTTTCCAGAGCTTCTGGGTAGAGATACTGGGGTTGCTCCATTCCCTGCGGTTTAAATTGTATGTGTTGCAACAATAAAGACTCTAATCGGGTCACAAAGGGGGATAGCAACAACACCCCCAATACATTGAACAGGGTATGAAACAGTGCCAGCTTGAGCAAAAAATCATCTGCACGGATACCCATCAAAATCGCTAACTGATCCACAAGCCAGGCTAGCTGGCCTATAAATACAATCGCTACACTAGCCGTCGCCACATTGAATATAACATGGGATGCAGCCAAGCGTTTGCCACCCAGATTGGAAGCAATACTACCCAATACGATAGTTACTGTACTACCGAGATTGGCACCAATGGCCAGCGCCAGCGCATTTTCATAGCTGACCTGTCCTGCCGATAAGGCTGTGATAATGATCAACAGGGTTGCATGGCTGGACTGCATAATGATCGTGACCAACATGCCGATCAGGGTAAACACCAGTAAACCCGAAATGCCCGTCATAGCAAAGGCGGATAAATCAAAGCTCTGCTGAAACGATTCGAAGCCTTCTTTCATGTAGTGGATGCCCAGAAACAGAAAGGCAAAACCCAACAGCAAATAACCGAACCCCTTCAGGCTTTTGCTTTTTTGCATCTGGAACACCATACCAAACACCAGAATGGGCATGGCATAGGCGGCAATATCGACTTTCAAGCCTAAACCGGCAATCAACCAGGCACCGGTGGTTGTGCCAATATTTGCACCCATAATAATACCTATACCACCCATCAGCGTGATCATTTCAGCACTGACAAAGGATACGGTAATGAGTGAAACCAGAGAGCTGGATTGCATCAAGGTGGTACTGGTCATGCCAAAGACCAGGCTTTTCCATAACCGATCAGTGGATTTACGTAAAATGCCTTCCAGCATGCCCCCGGTAAAAGCCTTAAACCCCTCTTCCAGGCACAACATGCCAAACATAAACAAAGCAATACCAGCGGCAATTTCAGTAAAATCAGCACTGACCCAGAAGGCATACACCAAAATGGCCAGGACCAGGGGCAACGATATTTTTTTCAACATGTTCAGTGATCCAGACGGAGTTTTAGTTTTTATTCTAGCTCAGTTTACGACTTAGCGAGGCAGTGGATAGCGCCTCATGATAATGAGTAGCAGAGGTAAACCTATCAGGCGATAATGGCGCATAGCAGAAAAAAGAACGCCCAATCACCATCCAGGGCATCGACCATCATGCCACTGGTGGCCGAGAACCAGATACGTGCAAGGTTTGCCAGTGAGGCCAGCAACGCATACTGAGTCGCTGTATAGGCGCTATTGCAGAGGGATGATAAGTAAGCAACTAAAGCAACCGTAACCAAACCGGTGGTAAAGTTATCTGAAGCTACAGCTACAATAAAAACATCTGTTGATTGGCCAGACATGGCCAACCATGAATAGGCTAAATTGGTTGTAGCCGTCGCCAAGCCCGACAAAAAAAGCGCCTTTAAGATGCCAATACGTGCCACCAAAATCCCCCAACCACAATACCGATCAGGTTGGCACTCAAACCATAAACCTTGGCAACTTCAGCGATTTCTGTCAGTGAAAATCCCAATTCGCGGTAAAACACGCCAGACATACGCCCCAGCAGTGCATCACCCAGTTTAAAAACAAAAATAAAGATCAAAATCAGCAGCCACCCTCTACGCTGGGTAAACTCAGCCAGCGGAGCCACAATGGTCAGGTAGATCCAACTTATAATGCGACGCGGAAACTCTGGCAAAAAGGTCCAGCGCTCCAGCAATGCCAGTGCACGCTGTTCCTCAGCGAGCGTTTCTTCCGGTGGTGTGACTTTGGGTTCCGGCTCATCAGTACCGCCAACATGCCTATCAGCACACCCAAAGACAGCAGCAGATAGGCTGAATTCCAACCAAAGGCCTGTGCCATGTATAAGCCACCCGCACCACCGATCAAGGTGCCACCTAAGTGCCAGCCCCAAATTCCAGCCGCCGAACCACTGCCATATTGACTCAAATCCAGTATTTCGATTCGATAGGCGTCAATGACTATATCCTGCGTTGCTGAAACAAAAGTAACGAACAACACCGCAGCAGCCATTAACCACAGACTTTCAGAAGGGTTAGTAAAGGACAAGAAGGCAATCGCCAGCATCAATAATGACTGCGTCATTAATGCCCAGCCACGTCGACGACCAAAACGGGCCGTAAGGAAAGGTAACTGCAGTCGATCAACTAAGGGGGCCCAAAGAAAGTTGATCGCATAAGGGGTTGCTGCCAGCGCAAACAAGCCGATATCGGTGCGGCTAACGCCTTCATCTCGCAGCCAGATCGACAGATTGGAAAACACCAGTGGAGCGGGTAAACCACTGGAAAATCCCAGTGCCAACAGCGTTAACATGCGCCGGTCACGGTAAGGAGCAAACCATTTTTGCAGCGCGGCGATCAAGATGATTTAGACCCCTGGCCTATCACATCACTCACCTGAGCAATGAAATATACCGGATCGAACCCAGGTGGAAGCTGGTGTTTAAGAAGAGGGACAAACAAAATTCTACGCCCGGCCGAACTCGTCAGAGTCGCCAGAATAAAGCGCCTGATTTCACGAATACGAAAAGTGAGTTCAGAGGTCATGTCTCGTGCTCCTGTTACAACGAAAGCATTGTAACAGAGATTGACCCGTAAACTGGAAGCAATTCGCGCCTCAAACACCTCTCCCGAAGATTGTTACACGACCACCGGGTGAGGTGTTATGCCACAGGTTGTTACTCAGGCTTTTCATTGGCGAGAAAAAACCAGGTGTCCAGAACTGAGTCCGGGTTAAGCGACACACTGGAAATACCCTGATCCATCAGCCAGCGCGCGAGGTCTGGATGATCAGAAGGACCCTGACCACAAATACCAATATACTTATCGGCATCACGGCAGGCCTTGATCGCCATCGCCAGCAGCATTTTCACAGCGTCATTGCGTTCATCAAACAGGTGAGCAATGATTCCCGAGTCACGATCAAGCCCCAGTGTCAGTTGGGTCAAATCATTGGATCCTATGGAGAAACCATCAAAATACTCAAGAAACTGTGCTGCCAAAAGTGCATTGGACGGGATTTCGCACATCATGATCAGGCGTAAGCCATTTTTGCCACGCTGGAGTCCGTTATGTGATAGCAACTCAACAACCTGGCGCGCTTCCCCAACGGTACGCACAAACGGCACCATGATTTCCACGTTAGTCAGCTTCATCTCATCACGCACACGTTTCAACGCACGGCATTCCAGCTCAAAGCAGTCCTGAAACGTTTCCGAGATATAACGCGCGGCTCCACGAAAGCCCAGCATCGGGTTTTCTTCTGCCGGTTCATAGCGATCACCGCCAATCAGGTGGCCATACTCATTAGATTTGAAATCTGACATGCGCACGATCACTTTACGTGGATAAAAAGCAGCCGCCAGAGTCGAAATCCCCTCCACCAGCTTGTCGACATAAAAATCCACAGGAGAAGCATAACCCGCAATACGCCGGTTGATGATCTGCTTGATATCACGGGGTTGCTGATCAAAATTCAACAGTGCTTTAGGGTGTACACCGATCATGCGGTTGATAATGAATTCCAGACGTGCCAGACCGACACCCGCACTCGGCAAGGCCTGAAAGTCAAACGCGCGGTCTGGGTTGCCCACATTCATCATGATTTCGAAGGGCAGTTCCGGCATGGACTCTATGCTGCTGGTCTGGTGTTCAAAAGCCAATTTACCTTCATAGGCCCGGCCCGTATCGCCTTCGGCACAGGATACCGTTACCAGTTGCGCATTACTCAAGCGCTCCGTGGCATCACCACAACCCACTATAGCCGGGATACCCAGCTCACGCGCGATAATGGCAGCGTGACAGGTACGTCCACCACGATTGGTGATGATCGCACCGGCACGTTTCATTACAGGCTCCCAATCCGGGTCCGTCATATCGGTTACCAGCACATCACCGGGTTGGACATCATGCATTTGATCCAGCGAATCTACCACGCGCACCGGACCAGAGCCGATACGGTGCCCTATTGAACGTCCTTCTATAAGCACCTTACCTTTTTCTTTGAGCAGATAACGCTCCATGACCGCGGCCGAATTCTGACTACGCACAGTTTCAGGGCGCGCCTGAACTATGTAGAGTTCACCATCATCACCGTCTTTGGCCCATTCGATATCCATGGGACGACCATAATGCTGCTCAATAGTGACAGCAATCTGTGCCAAGCTTCTACATCAGCATCACTGATACAAAAACGATCTCTGTCTTCACGAGGTACATCGACCGTTTCTACGGCATCAGCGGTACTGCCTTCGCCACCATAAATCATCTTGATCGCTTTAGAACCGAGGTTGCGGCGCAGTATAGCCGGGGCACCCTGGTTAAGGGTGGGCTTGTACACGTAAAATTCATCCGGATTCACGGCACCCTGAACTACGGTTTCTCCCAGCCCGTAAGCCGCTGTAATAAAAACCACTTGTTTGAAGCCAGATTCGGTATCCAGGGAGAACATTACACCTGATGCCCCGGTTTCACTGCGAACCATGCGCTGGATACCAGCAGAAAGCGCTACATCACTATGAATAAAGCCACGATGTACACGATAGGAAATGGCACGATCATTGTATAGTGACGCAAACACCGACTTGATGGCGTGCTTAATATTATCCAGCCCACGAATATTGAGATAGGTTTCCTGCTGCCCCGCAAAAGAAGCATCGGGAAGGTCTTCAGCTGTAGCGGATGAGCGCACAGCTACAGAAATAGCATCATTTCCTGCCATCTCTGCATAAGCCTGACATATGGCCGTATCTAATAATGGCTGGAATTCACCCGCCAGAATCCACTCACGAATCTGCCGACCGGTTTCAGTTAGGGCCCGCGTGTCATTGCTATCCAATTCATTCAGCAATGCGTTGATTTTGTCCGTCAGGTGATTGTGCTGCAAAAAATCACGGTAGGCCTGTGCCGTGGTTGCAAACCCGCCAGGCACTTTGACACCCGCATCACAGAGTTGATGAATCATCTCTCCAAGCGAGGCGTTTTTACCACCAACCTTATCAACATCTCCCATTCCCGCCTGCTCCAGGCGTATGACGTAATCCTGCAAGGTAAACTCTCCTGTTGTTGGTCTGAAAGTCCGCCGTGAGTATTTTTATATCGGCACTAAAATACCGATCATACTTCAGTTAAAATGAAAAATCCTTGTCCGGAAAGTATTGTAATAAAACTACATACCCATACCGGCCGACTTTTTCTTACTGACACATAGGCGCACTATTGATTAAACGTACAGCATTTTTTATTTCCGATGGAACCGGCATCACCGCCGAAACACTGGGCAATAGTTTACTGACTCAATTTGAAGGGATTCAGTTCGATATGATAACACTGCCTTATATCGATACACTGGAAAAAGCCCATGCCGTCGTCGCCAGAGTTAATACGGCTTGCGAACATGATGGTGAGACTGCCATCGTTTTCGATACCATCGTTAATCCGGAGATACGCGAAACTATTGCCGCCTGCCGTGGATTCAAGATCGATGTATTTGAATCCTTTCTCAAGCCGCTGGAACAGGAGTTGCGATTACGTTCATCTTATTCTGTTGGCAAGTCCCACGCAATTAATGAGTCGAGTCGCTACAAGGAGCGTATAGCATCAGTCAACTTTGCGCTGGATAATGATGATGGTGGCCGGGTACAGCAATACAGCAAAGCCGATCTGATACTGGTGGGCGTATCCCGCTGTGGTAAAACACCCACCTGCCTGTATTTGGCACTACAATTCGGCATCCGCGCGGCTAACTATCCAATCACTATCGATGATCTGGAGATGGCAGGACTGCCGGATGTGTTAATGCAACACCGCAACAAACTTTTCGGCCTGACCATCGACCCCTTTCACCTCACAGCTATTCGTCACGAACGTCGCCCGAATAGCCGGTACGCCTCATTGGAGCAGTGTGAATTTGAGGTTCGTGAAGTAGAACGACGCTTCAAACAATTGAATATCAGCGCGATCAATACCACCCACTTTTCCGTGGAAGAGATTGCCACCCGCATTATGGCAGACGCCGGCCTGACCCGGCGAAGCGTCTGAATCCGCGGACTAGTCCATCTCCAGCTTTTTCAAGCGGTATCGTAAAGTGCGAAAAGTAATGCCCAACTTACGGGCTGCCGCCGTTTTGTTATACTCGGTGGCTTCCAGTGCATCTTGTAGTATCTGACGCTCAACCGATTCCAGGTAAGCCTCCAGTCCCATGCTATAGACCTTATGCAAACCGCTTTGATCCGCCACTGACTCCTGACAAGCCGACTGACTGCGGTTGTCGAGCTGGATATCATCCACTTCGACCAAGTCACCTTCGTTAAGTGTGATAGCACGTGCCAGTACATTTTCCAATTCTCGCACGTTACCTGGAAAACGATGCTGGCACAGACGTTCCTGAGCCTCCGCTGATAACCGCGGGGCAGAACGTCCCATTTCTGTAGCCATTTGTTGCAGAAAATGCACAGCCAGATAGGGAATGTCGTCTGCGTGTTCACGCAATGGCGGCACATGCAGTTCAATGACATTGATACGGTAGTAAAGATCTTCGCGGAACTCCCCCTGCTCTACTTTGGCTGCCAGATCTTTATGGGTCGCGCTGACGATGCGAACATCCACAAACTCTTCTTTTTGCGCACCCACTGGCCGGACAGATTTTTCCTGGATAGCCCGCAATAATTTCACCTGCATATCCAACGGTAAGTCAGCAACTTCATCCAGAAAAAGTGTGCCGCCCTCCGCTGCCTGAAACAACCCTTCTTTGTGCTGCATGGCCCCCGTAAAACTGCCTTTTCGGTGGCCAAAAAACTCGCTTTCCATCAGGTCAGCCGGTATAGCGCCACAGTTCACAGCAATGAAAGGCTTGTCACAACGGTGGCTGCGATGATGCAACATCCGCGCGACCAGTTCTTTACCTGTACCTGACTCTCCCGAAATATGTACAGGGGCCAGACTGCGGGCCAGCCGGGCAACCAGAGCACGTATTTTTTCAATTGCTCGCGACTGTCCCATCAGTTCCGGCCCAGGATCGCATTGGGGCAGGATCTGTTCTCTTTTCTCCAACTGCACGGCTGAAGTGACCAGGTTACGCAGAGTCTGCAATTCAACCGGTTTATTTAGAAAATCAAACGCACCAGCTTTAAGTGCCTCAATGGCACTGCTCATATTACCGTGCGCGGTAATCATCGCTACCGGAATATGAGGGTAGTTTTTCTGAATGCGATAGATAAGGTCCATACCATTACCATCGGGCAGGCGCATATCAGTCAGGCAGAGTTGAATACCACCCTGGCCATGCTGATCCAGTAGCTGCATAGCTTCGTCCAGAGTAGCGGCTTCCAGGCAGTCAACCTGCATACGTGCCAGAGTCAATCCGATCAGTTCACGTATATCTGGCTCGTCATCCACCACCAACACCCTGGGTTGAAGTACCTGTGACGGCTTAGACGTACTTACGCTTTTCATCAATCAAGCTCCCTGATAATCGCTTGGGGTCCAAAACTTAATCTAAAACAGGTGTTCTCGTCTTGCTGCCGATGGGCAAGATGGCATTGGTTTGCCTGAGCCAGCTCTCTGGACAAGTAAAGACCCAGCCCGGTGCCCTTATTCGTTGTGGTGAAAAAAGGTTCAAACAAACGCTCTTTTTCATCCTGCTTAACCAGAGGGCCATTATTAATTACTTCAACATAACAGCCACGCTCCAAGTCACCCGCAAGCAATAAGGTAACACGGGGTGAAGCAAGTGACTGGGTAACAAAGCTCAACGCATTCTGACATAAATTACTGAGAATCTGATGCAGGTGCCCTGAGTCAAACTGCACCGTCAGCACACCACTACTTTGATCATCGATCTTCAACACGGAGCAGGCCTCAGGATACACGCAATAAATCTCTTCAACAAAATTCTCTAACCATTTATTTAAATTTATCTTTTCACGAGAAACTCTGTCACGATTACCCAATTGAAGCACATCTTCTACAATACGGTTCACTCTGGAGGTGTTCTCTTGAATAATATCGGTAAGACGCTGATCCTCAACCGGTAATTGATCCGATTCAGCCAACAACTCACCGGCATGGCGTATAGCGCTTAGCGGATTACGAATTTCATGTGCGATACCGGCCGTCAAACGACCCAGTGCCGCCAGGCGCAACTGCTGTGACTGATCGTTAACTGCCGCCGCATCCTCAAGAAAAATAAGCACGTCGGTTTTGGTTTCATCACTGGCACGACCTACTCGGATCATCTGCACCAGCAAACTCGCGGGTAAGGTTTCGATTGAGTGTTTTTCAGTACTCTGCAGCCCCTGATTTCGCCAGAGCAGCAATTGCAGGTTAAGCTCTGTACTGAATTGTTGCAAAGATGTTCCTAACATCTGAGAGGGTGCATCAAGCAACCGCCTGGCGGCCTCATTCACCAAACGCACATGATGCCGCTCATCCACCACCAACACCCCTGTTGCCATCTGACTGATCACCTGTTCAGTCAACTCAGACATATTTGCCAGATCAACTCCTCTGGCATGAGCCAGGTCAGCGCTCTCTCTAGCCTGACGGGCCAGGACTGTAGCCAGTACTGAAGTGACGATCAGTGTCAGTCCCAACAGGCCGGCCATGGAGTAATTGTAAGCACTGGCTGACACATATATCTGAGAATAGAATTGCTCACCCAGCACAGCCAGAGACGCCAGCGCCGCAAAAAACACTGACATGCGACCAGCCAGCAACATACTGGCATTGGCTATGCTGACAACCAATAGCATGCCCACACCACTGACAACACCCCCACTGGCATGCATCATCAGGGTAAACACCAGAATATCGACACAGGTATAAAAATAGACCTGCCAAGTGTAGTCGGGTGTGCGGAGTAATAAAGGATAGATAGCCAGTAACGTCACAACCACATACACTGAAGAGGCAATTAAGAACAGCCGTGGCGCCGAAGCACCCAAAGGCTCAGGCAGGTAGCCCGTGGTTATCAGCAGCATCAGCAACAATGCCAGAACAATACGGTAGACCGTCAGCAAACGCGTGATGCGCCATGCCTTTTGACTTACTTGCATAAACTGCTTATCCCGTTGAGGTCGCACCTGAATCCTTGCGCCGGATCAAATAAAGCCAGATTGAAGGCATCATAAGCGCCCAGGTCATTGATAACCGTGATTAACTGTGATTTGATTGCTATGCTGTAATAATGTAAACAAACAACTAGATTAGCTCGGGAGTTACTGTGGCACAAGGGGCTCAACCACTTAGCGGTCTTGCCAGACGCCTCGTTATGGATGGTGTTTTTTCATCCGATGTTGCAACCGATGCAATCAACAAATCACGTGATGCCAAGCAACCCTTCGTCAGCTATATTATTAAACAGCGTTTGGTGAGTGCACATAGAGCCGCCTCTGCCGCCGCTGAAGAGTTCGGCTTGCCATTACTCGACCTGGACGCGATACCAGGCGACTCTCTCCCCAAAGAAATTGTGTCTGATGCGCTGATCACCAAGCACCATATTCTGCCCTTGATGAAACGCGACAACCGTCTGTTTGTAGCGGTAGCTGATCCCACTAATATGCAGGGCATCGATGAAATCAAATTCCAGACTGGCATCATTACCGAAGTTGTCATCGTAGAAGAGGATAAACTTTCAGCCGCACTGGACATCTACCTGGATCAGCAGCAAAGCTCCGCTCTGGGTGACCTTGATGACGCCGATCTGGATAATCTTGATATTGATGACGGCAGCCAGAAAAAAGACGAGGAACAGTCGGCTGAAGATGCCGCCAGCGAAGCCCCTATTGTACGTTTCATTAACAAAGTGCTTATGGACGCAATCAAGTCCGGGGCCTCAGATATTCACTTTGAACCCTACGAAAAAAGCTACCGAGTACGTTGCCGCATTGATGGCATACTGCAAGAGGTGCATCGTCCACCGATGAACCTGGCCACTCGCTTGGCAGCCCGGCTCAAAGTCATGTCACAAATGGATATTTCAGAAAAACGCGTGCCACAAGATGGACGCATAAAAATGAAAATATCCAAAAGCCGCGCTATTGATTTTCGTGTTAACTCACTACCAACGCTCTGGGGTGAGAAAATTGTATTACGTATACTCGATCCGACCAGCGCTCAGATAGGCGTGGAAGCACTCGGTTTTGAACCGGACCAGAAAAAAATCTACCTTACTACCCTTGAGCAGCCTCAGGGGATGATTCTGGTAACAGGACCAACGGGGTCAGGTAAAACCGTTACACTCTATACCGGCCTGAACATTCTCAATACAGCTGAACGCAACATCTCTACCGCTGAAGACCCGGTAGAAATCAATATGGACGGCATCAACCAGGTCCACGTAAACATAAAGGTAGGCCTGACCTTTGCCGAAGCGCTACGCTCCTTTCTACGTCAGGACCCGGATGTGGTCATGGTGGGTGAGATACGTGATCTGGAAACAGCTGAAATCGCCATCAAGGCCGCACAAACCGGTCATATGGTGCTATCGACCCTGCATACCAATAGTGCGCCAGAGACTCTGACTCGTTTGAGAAACATGGGTGTTCCTGCGTTTAACGTCGCCACCTCTGTCAGTCTGATTATTGCACAGCGCTTAGGCCGTCGGTTATGTGAATCCTGTAAGCGCCCGATTGATCTGCCAGAAGCAACCCTACTCGAAGAGGGATTCAAACCCGACCAGATACCGGATCTGCATCTCTATGAAGCTAACCATGAAGGCTGCTCAAAATGTAATCGTGGCTATAAAGGGCGCGTCGGTATTTATGAAATGCTTGCTATGACACAGGAAATCGCCGAGTGTATTATGGAAAGCGGTAACTCACTGGACATTTTACGCGTGGCACGCAAACAAGGTTTCAAAACTCTACGGGAATCCGGACTACTCAAAGTGGCCAATGGCCTGACCAGTCTTGAAGAAATGAATCGCGTTATTAAAACCTGATAAGGGAAATAACTCAGATGGCTACAGCAGCAAAAAAGGAAAAGAAAAAAGCCACATTTCAGTGGGAAGGCAAGGATCGCAGTGGTAATCGCAGCAAGGGCAAAATTGATGCCGAAAATGTGGCGATTGCAAAATCAATGTTGCGTAAGCAGGGCATAAACCCCAATAAGGTATCCAAACAAAGCAGCCTGTCGCTGTTAGGCAGCAAAAACAAGCCGATCAAACCGCTTGATATCGCTTTCTTCACACGCCAGATGGCTACGATGATGAAATCGGGTGTACCCTTATTGCAAGGCCTTGAAATTGTTGCTAATGGCACCGAAAAGGTGAAATTGAAAGAACTGACTTATGACATACGCAATGAAGTTAATGGCGGTAGTGACTTCTCTACGGCCCTAAGTCGCCATCCAAAACACTTTGATGAACTAACCTGCTCACTGGTGAGAGCTGGCGAACAATCCGGTGCATTGGAAACCATGCTCGATCGTATCGCCACCTACAAGGAAAAAATTGAATCCCTGAAGGCAAAAATCAAGAAAGCCATGACCTACCCGGCTGCTGTGGTTGCCGTCGGTATTATTGTATCGGCCATTCTACTGGTTAAAGTAGTGCCTCAGTTCCAGGATATTTTTCGCAGCTTTGGTGCCGACCTGCCCGCCTTCACTCTGTTTGTCATAGGCTTGTCAGACATAGCCCAGCAATACTGGTTTTTCGCACTTATCGGCTTTGTCATTCTCGGCTTTGGTTTTACCAAGCTCATGGAGAAATCACAAAAATTTCATGATGCTGTAGACCGTTTTGTACTCAAAATTCCAGTACTGGGGGCCGTCTTGTACAAAGCGGCTATTGCCCGTTTTGCGCGGACCCTATCCACTACCTTTGCCGCGGGTGTACCACTGGTTTCAGCATTGGATTCCGCCTCAGGCGCTGCTGGCAATGTAGTATTCAGAAATGCCATCATTCAGATACGTAACGGTGTATCTACCGGCCAGTCATTGCAGAATGCCACCAATATGACGGGTATTTTTCCTGCCATGGTGACACAAATGATCGCTATCGGTGAAGAAGCCGGTTCACTCGACACTATGCTGGACAAAATTGCCTCTTTTTACGAGGAAGAAGTCGATAATGCCGTCGATAACTTGTCCAGTCTGCTTGAGCCATTGATCATGGTCGTACTTGGTACCCTGGTTGGCGGCCTGGTTATCGCCATGTACCTGCCAATCTTCCAGTTGGGTAATGTTGTCTAAGGAAACTCCTGATAATGTATGAACTTTTCGCGGCCCACACCTGGTGGGCCGTTTTCTTCGCGCTGCTACTGGCCTTACTGGTAGGTAGCTTTCTCAATGTGGTTATCTTACGCTTACCGGTCATGATGGAACGTGAATGGCAAGCGGCTATAGCTGCGGAATCAGCTCCGAATGAGGCTCAGGATACCTTTAATCTGGCCGTTCCACGTTCACGCTGCAACCATTGTGGTCACTTGATTCGCTGGTATGAAAATATCCCGGTGTTCAGTTGGCTGGTATTACGCGGTAAATGCAGCTCCTGCAGCAGTGCAATAAGCCTCGCTACCCCTTAATTGAACTCTTCAGTGGTCTGTTGTGTGCCTTTATTGCCTGGCAGTACGGCATAACACTGACTGGGCTGGCGTTGATGCTGCTGACCTGGGCACTGATCGCTCTTACCTTTATTGATATAGATCACCAACTTTTACCAGACAGTATCACCCTGCCCCTGCTATGGCTGGGATTACTACTGAACAGTTTTGAGGTTTTCACGTCACTCAGTAGCGCCGTCTGGGGAGCTGCGCTTGGCTATCTGGCGCTCTGGTGTGTGTACTGGGCGTTTAAATTACTCACGGGCAAGGAAGGCATGGGCTATGGGGATTTCAAGCTATTGGCCGCACTGGGGGCCTGGGGTGGAGCAATCAGCTTACCGATGATTATTCTGTTCTCATCGGTGGCCGGTGTTATTTTGGCAGGCGCTATGATCCTGCTGCGCAAACACCAGGCCGCCAACCCGCTGCCTTTTGGACCCTATCTGGCAATAGCGGGCTGGTTTGCAATACTCTGGGGTGAACCGGTGATGCGCTGGTATTTAGGGAGTTAGGTGTTCAACCCGGTAGTACTGAGCCTCCGCGAAGCAGATCGATATTCACCCAACTACCCACTTCAAAGCTCTGATGACGTGGCGCGATTACGCAGTATTGAACGCCATCACGTTCCAGCGTATAGAAATAATCATGGCCACGAAACTCCCGGGAGACGACCCGAGCCGACGCATCACAGCGAGGCGCCGGGCTTAAATGCAGATCTTCAGGACGCACCGACATCTGTATCTGCCCCTGCAGGCTTTTTTCAACCTGCAGCTGACCCAGCGGCGTAGTGACAAGACCATCCAGTGCATCCCCATAGAGCAGATTGGTATGCCCCAGAAAACGCGCCACAAACGCATTGGCAGGGTGCTGATAAACCTGTTGGGGCGTATCTGTCTGAACCAGAAATCCTTGATTCATCACCCCAACCTTATCTGCAAACGTCAGCGCTTCGGCCTGATCATGGGTTACCAGTATTACTGTTGTGCCAGCACGTTTAAACAATGCCCGCATTTCGTTACGGGTCGATTCACGCAATGACGCGTCCAGGTTAGAGAAAGGCTCATCCAGCAGCACTAACTCCGGCTCTGCCGCCAGCGTACGGGCCAGAGCCACACGCTGCTGCTGACCACCGGATAACTCATGCGGATAACGTTGACGCAGAGTATCCAAGCGCATTAATTCCAACCAACTGGTCGCTTTATCAGCACGCTCAGCCTTGGGGGTATCACGCATGGCAAACATGACATTCTGCTCAATTGTCATGTGCGGAAACAAGGCATAGTCCTGAAAAACTATGCCTATCTTGCGCTGTTGTGGCGTCAGATGAGTAACATTACGACCCTGCAAGAAAATCTCGCCACTATCCGGTTGCTCAAAACCGGCAATCATCCGCAGCGTGGTAGTTTTGCCACAACCACTGGGGCCCAGCAAGGCCAGTATTTCACCCTTGTGCAAGGTAAAGGACAAATCATTGACCGCAAGAGCATCATCGCTACGGTAACGCTTACTCAGATGCAGTGTCTGAATCTGCACATCACGCTTATCGATCGTTGGGTCTTCAATTTGAATAGCCCCTGTTACCCGCTGCTGACTGTTCATTGACTCCCCTTTATTTTTTCACGATTCAGCACCAAACCTACAGACAGACTGGAAAAAATCACTATCGCCGCTGCAAAAGGCGCGGCTTCAGGCATCATCCCTTCCGAGGTTCGTGAAAACACAGTGACCGCAAGTGTACTATATCCCGTAGGCGCCAGTAGGAAGGTGATTGGCAGCTCTTTCATGCAAAACAGAAAGACCAGTGCCAATGACGCTAAAATACCACGACGCAAACGTGGAAATACGACGTAAAAGAACGTACTGACTGGTCCATAGCCCAGTGAATAGGAGGCTTCTTCGGTATTCGTGCGCGTCTGAATAATAGCACTGCGTATCGGCCCCATTGCCAGTGCCAGCGTTGCTACAGTCCAGGCAAATATTAACAAACCCAGTGTCTGGTAGAAAAAATAAGCCGTTTGCAAGGCGAAAAATACCATCGCCAGCGCCAGCGTCAGGGGTGGTAAGGCGTAACCTATGTAGGTTGATCGCTCAATAGCGCTGGTCCAACGCGATGGATAGCGGACCGACAAATAACAAACGGGTAAAGCCATAACCGCGGCAAGAACAGCGGCAGGTGCTGCTGCACCGGCTGAGCGCAAGAACGTCCAGGGGACCTGAAGAAACACACTGATATCGGGTGGTACTACAATAATCCAATATGACAGCATGGCCACAGGCATACCAATTGACGCACAGAAGACAAAAGCGATGTAGATCCATGCAGGCAATACCAACTTACCCAGGCGTTGCGGTGCGGCAGGACGCGCCACACCGCTACCCACGCTGGTCAGACGCTTGCGCTTAAGCAAATAAGCTTCCATTACCAGAAAACTGGCGGCCAGAGCCAATAACATAATCGAAAGCCACGCCGCATAAATACGATCAAAAGCCCCCGAGTACTGCGTATAAATAGCATAGCTGAACGCTTCATAGCGCATCAGTGCAACTGCTCCGAAATCCCCCAATACATAAAGCCCTACCACCATGTAACCGGCCAGCAAGGCTGGCATCAGATGCGGCAGCATGATCTTGCGAAACACTTCGGTACGTGAATAGCCAAGGCTCTGCGCACTCTCCTCCAGACTACTGTCTAGCCCCAGTAAAGCGGCACGCAGGTTCAGGAAAATATAGGGAAAGGTATAGAGCGCCAACGCCCACACGGCGCCCCAGTAACCAGAGATATTCTGTATCTGTATACCAAATACTTGTGACAACACCCCCAAGTTACCCCCACACCAAGCAAGGCATAAGCCATCACATAGCCCGGCACAGCAAGCGGCACCACAGCCAAAATAGTCAGTAAGCGTTTGGCGCGGATATCGCTACGGGTGACCAGCCAAGCCAGTGGCAAAGCCAAAAAGGTGCAAATAAATAACACGCCGCCGGTTAAGGCCAGGGTATTGAGTAAAAGTTGAAAATTACGCGGGCGAAACACCAGTTCCACCAGTTGATCAGGCTGAGCCTGTCCTGCGCGAAGAAAAAGATAAACCAGAGGAACGACCATACAAACAGACACAACGACTGCCGGTATGAGCAAATACAGCGGGGGACGTTTTACTGTAACCTGTAACGAAATGTGCTTACCAGCCTCTACACTGCTATGACTATGCATTACCAACCACTTCAATAAACCTCTCTGGCATAGAATCTGGTGAAGGGCTGCTTGAAAAAAACATAACCGGTAGTGTCGCCAGGATCACTACCGGTTTGTTATATCAGTTACAGCAACTCTGCGTCACGCAGAAGCTTAAGGGTACCTTCCAGATCAGACAATTGATCCAAGTCAACAACTGGTGCAACATCCAGCAGAGTTTCCAGGCTACCCAGAACCGGATTAGGAATGATGCCATCAACGACCGGGTACTCATTCACAACAGAAGTGAAATACTGTTGTGCAGAGGGTGACAGCATGTACTCGATAAACTCAGCAGCGGCTTCCTTGTTGTCACTGGTTTTAAGCACAGCCACACCTGCTACGTTTACCAGGTTGCCTATGTCATCTTTTTTAAAGTAGGTCTGCTTTACTGGATAATCAGCATTCGCAGCTACAAACCGAGGTAAATAATAATTATTTACCAAGCCAAAGTCTATCTCGCCGTCACCGATTGCCTGAACCTGCGTAGTGTTATTACGATATACTTTAGCATCATTGGCTTTCATACCTTCAAGCCATTCCAGGGTTTTCTCATCGCCGTGCACAACACGCATAGCGGTCAGGAAGGACTGGAAGCTGCCGTTGTTTGGTGCGAAACCAAAGCGGCCTTTATATTCCGGTTTAACTGTATCAAAAACAGAAGTTGGAATCTCATCTTCAGAGACACGTTCAGTTGAATAAGCCACTACACGTGAACGGCCACTTGCCGCTACCCATTGCCCTGTTTTACTGGTGAAGATTTCCGGCAAATTTGCATATACGCTCTCGGGCAGGGTTTCCAGAAGGCCTGCATTAGCCAGAGCGCCCATGGCACCCGCATCCTGACCCCAATACAGGTCTGCCGGGGAGCGCTCACCCTCTTCCTGAATCAGTACGGCCAACTGGGCTGTATCACCGTAACGTACATTAACTTTGACACCGCTTTTCTTTTCGAACTGTTCAATGATGGGCTGCACCAATGACTCACCGCGACCTGAGTAGAGGGTAAGTTCCGTCGCTGCTACGAATGGGGCTGCTGCTAGCGCACCAATGAGTGCCATGCCGGTAAAAAGTTTCTTTTGCATCAGACGACCTATTTTATAATTGCGTTAAGAACATTTAGAGACAGACTCGAGGAATCACTCTAAATACTTAAAGATAATTATTATCACTTCTAATTACATAGTCAACACAAATAAGATTTATTCACATTAAAAATACACTATGAACACTATTCCCTGGATATACTACGCCTATAAGGCAGAGGTCTTTAAACGACCGTTATTATGCTATATTGATCTCGCTACCCCATTGCTTCTTCGGCACTTTTTGGATTCTTTTGTATGCTGCGTAGAATCGTTGATTTTGAACAACAAGCACTGGATCTCAGTCACTATGAGCAACTACCAGATGACTGGTACATTGCCGTTGCCGATGTGGTTGGCAGCACGCAATTAGCCAGTATCGGCCGGGATAAGGATGTCAACTTTATTGCTGGAGCGGCTGTTGCTGTACTCACACCCGCATTAACCTGTAACGATGAACCCGCTGCCATTCAATTTGGCGGAGACGGTGTCTTAGCTGCAGTACCTGGCGATCAGTCCGAACGCGTCAGAACCCTGTTGGCTGCCCTGGCTTATTGGGCCAAGGAGGTATTTTCAATTGAATTACGTATTGGCATGGTGCCCGTAAAATCCTTGAATCAGGCTGGCCTAAAAACCTACGCTTCATTACAAATGGTCAGTGATCAGCATGCTTTTGGCCTGTTCCTGGGTGAGGGTATTCAAGCCGCCGATGACTGGGTTAAACAAGACCACAGTGGCACATAGATCCCGAAAAAGGCGACCTGCCAGGGCTGGAAAATCTATCTTGTCGTTGGCACCCTATTCCATCGAACCGAGGCTGTATTGTATCGATTATTATCGACCCCTTAGCCTCAGGGGAAATGGGCATTAAAGCATTGGACAGTCTATTCCGGGAACTGTATTGCATTATTCCCGGACAAGCGGCCTCTCCTCTTGGCAAACTGGATCAGCTTACCCCTCCTGCCATCCCCTCCTGGCGCTCTATTGCTCGTGAACTCAAAATACCTCACTCAAGTGGTCTCTTTAAACGTCTGGTCAAGGCTTATTTAGGTTCATTTATTCTTTGGCTGGCTTGGCGAGTAGGTGGCAAGCTGGGACGTGTGAACGCCAGACAGTACCTGAGCAGCTTGCAACTTCAGAGCGATTTTCGTAAACATGCTGGTGGACCCCGCATGGTTCTGGACCTGACCCCTGATGAGTTGACAGCAACACTCAAACTGCTGGATGCAGCCGAGGCCCGTGGGGACATCATTTACGGCACAGCCATCAGCGAGGCATCTACACTCACCTGCCTGGTAGGTGATTTTCAGGCCGATGATCATATTCATTTTGTAGATGGGCAAGCGCTGGGCTTTTGGCGCGCGTCAGTGGTGCTAAAGGATAAACGTATCGCCAGAACTGAGAAAATGTAACGTTGAGGGTAGATCCAAATTATTTAGTTCATTGATAATTTCTGCTCTGAACGCTGGTTTCATATGCGTGATCAGCAGATTTTCGGGGGGCTGGTCCAAGCCTTGTAGAAAATGCAGCAAGCGCTTGGGGGTTAAATGTTTGCTATGCCCTGCCACGGTATTGAGGCGATCAGGAAAAGCGCACTCAAGCATCAATATATTAATTAGACCAAGTTGATTGTAGGCCTGAAGCACGTCTTCATCATAGGTCGTATCGCCACTGAAGCAAAACACCTTTCCTTCAGCCGATACCACGCGATAGCCACAGGTTGGCACGACATGCCTGGCCGGTATGGGAAACACAGTTAAATCCCCAGTTTCAACTGGCTGCACCCTAGACAGGGGATGATAACTCAGCGCAGGTTGATATTTGTCAGGTAGCTCACTGAAATCAGGCCAAACTTGCCAATTGAAAATATGCTTGCGTAACACCTCTACTGTTTCCGGTAGTGCCAGCACCTCGATCGGGGATTCCAGTAGTTCAAACAGATTATCAAGTAACAGGGGTAAAAAACAGATATGGTCCAGATGGGCATGCGTCAAAAAAATCTGCTTTATTGCCAACATCTCAGTTTGAGATATTTCCCCAAGCCCACTACCTGCATCTATCAACAGACGCTCATCAATACGGATACATGTAGTGAACTCGCCTTTACCCATGCCGCCACTGCAACCCAGAATTTCGATTTTCATCCTTGAAACTCCTTGTTCAATCCAGGCAGTGCGTTAATATCAATAACGTCAATCTGTTCAGGTTGTAAATGTATTTCGGCATAGCGCAGGTAAACTCGTTCTTCAACGAAGACCGCAAACAGATCCGGGTCCAGGTGGTTATCTTCAACCATACGTCCCATAATCATCAAGGCTTGTGACAATTTCATCGGTTCTTTATACGGGCGTTCTTTCGCTGTCAGGGCTTCAAACACATCAGCTATACCCATTACACGTGCTGGAATTGACATCTCGTCTCGCTTCAATCCCCGTGGATATCCTTTTCCATCCATGCGCTCATGATGGCATCCCGCATATTCCGGCACCTGCTGCAGATGTTTGGGAAAAGGTAACTGCTCCAGCATATCCAGGGTTGCCACCATATGATCGTTCATAATTTGACGCTCACCTTGATTCAAGGTGCCACGCCGAATCGACAGATTCATCTGTTCATCTTCAGTGAGCAAGGGTTGCTCGACACCCTCATGATCTACCCAGGTCAATTTAGCCAGTTGCTGAATGCGCACTACATCATCATCTGTTGTGAACTCCCTGCCCACATTGACGTGGCGGAGAAAAGCAAGATCATCCAGAAGCTGTGCTTTTGTTGCCGCAATATCGTCTGCCACAGCGGCGCTTTGCATTTGCTTGAGTTGTTGTATTTCCAAATCACGCAGCAGTATTTCAATTCGCGCCGCCAGCAACTCAATACGGTCAAATACCGTTTCCAACTTACGCGATTTTTCCATTATATGGTGTGGCGTAACCACCTTACCGCAATCGTGTAACCAGGCGGCGGTTTTCAATTCGTAGAAGTCGGCTTCACTCATCACAAAGTCTTTAACCGCCGGATGATTCGATGCCGAAACCGCTTCAGCCAGAAACAGCGTTGCATCGGGGACACGACGGCAATGATTGCCTGTGTGAGGGGATTTTTTATCGATCGCGGTGGCCAGCACCCGGGTAAAGCTGTCAAACAGGGTTTTCATTTCCTCAATCAAACGCTGATTCGTCAAGGCTACAGCGGCCTGAGACGCCAGAGATTCGGCTAACTCCTGATCAGTTTCTGAAAAGGCTACAACAGCGTTTTTCGTTAGTTTATTAATCAGTTGTAAAGCCGCAAACACTTCGCCTTCATGATTAACCAGGGGGACTGTTAGAAAGGAACGCGAGCGATAGCCACTGTGCTGGTCAAAACTACGGGTGCCACTAAAATCAAAGGCACTGTGATCATAAGCATCAGCAATGCGTATGGTCTGCTTGTGTAGAACCGACCAGGCAACAACCAACTTTTCATTGGCCTGACCCTTATCTAAATACAAAGATATAGGTTTAAACAGCTCGGCGCCTGGCTGCTGATACCCTCCCAGGTAGAGCCCTAACTGATCATTTTGTACAAGTGCAAAATGCAAGCTCTGCGTTTGTGCATCCATCAGATAAAGGGTGCCTGCGTCAGCGCCAGTAAGCTCACGGGCGCTACTGAGGATCAATTCTAATAACTGTAACTTGTCGCGCTCTGCTGATAAGGCTATACCAATCTGATTAAGCCGACGTACTTTTTGTTCCAGTGACTTATCGTGCATTTCACAATCTTTAAAAGTCATACTCTAAGCTCAAACAGGTTGACGGCATAAAACCGCAGGGTACAAAATAGTATGCCATTTCAGTCATCGAAAAGCTGTGTCACCCTGCTACGTTAGCCCATCGTCTAACAATTCAGCGTATAAAAAAACCTGGCGATTCGATACAATAATAGTGTAGTTTTTTTACCAGAATAAAGAATCAACAGCTAATTTAAGCGATTCAGGCGCGTCTGATCAGCGTCTGAGGCGATACATCCATGCAATTTGGGGAATAAAATGACAGAAAAAAGTCCAAAAATTATTTATACGCTCACAGATGAAGCTCCAGCACTTGCGACCTGTTCCCTGCTTCCCATTGTAAGAACCTTTACAGCCGCGGCTGAAATCAGTGTTGAAACCAGCGATATCTCTGTTGCTGCACGCGTACTAGCCGCGTTCCCTGAAAAGCTCACAGAAGAACAGCGCGTTGCAGATACACTATCTGAACTGGGTGAACTAACCAAAGATCCTTCAGCAAACATCATTAAACTGCCTAATATCAGTGCTTCCATTCCGCAGCTTAGAGCCTGTATCAAGGAGCTGCAGTCACAGGGTTATGACGTTCCTAACTTTGTTGATGAACCCAAAACTGACGAAGAAAAGCAGATACGTGATCGCTACAGCAAAATTCTTGGCAGTGCGGTAAACCCGGTACTGCGTCAGGGTAACTCAGACCGCCGCGCTCCACCGGCCGTTAAAGCCTTCGCACGTAAATTTCCACACTCCATGGGTGCCTGGAGCAAAGCATCCCGCTCCCACGCTGACTATATGCGTAGCGGTGATTTCTACTCCAGTGAAAAATCCACCACCATGACAGATGACACCGATGTGCGCATCGAGTTTGTCGGTAAAGATGGAAAAGTACAGGTTAAGAAAGAGCTGCACCTGGAAAAAGGCGAAGTGTTGGACGGCATGTTCATGAGCGCCAAAGCACTGCGTGATTTCTTTGAAGAGACCCTGAATGATTGCAAAGACAGTGGCGTAATGTGGTCACTGCACGTCAAAGCCACCATGATGAAAGTCTCCCACCCGATCGTTTTCGGCCACGCGGTGACTGTGTACTATAAAGAGCTGTTTGATAAACACGGTGAGCTGTTCAAAGAGCTGGGCGTTAACCCCAACAATGGCTTGAACAGCGTTTACGAAAACATCAAAAACCTGCCGCACTCCAAGCAGGAAGAAATCGAAGAAGATATCCACGCCTGTTACGCCAACCGCCCTGAAATGGCGATGGTTGATTCGGTAAAAGGTATCACCAACCTGCATATCCCCAGCGACGTTATCGTTGATGCATCCATGCCTGCGATGATTCGTAACTCTGGCCAGATGTGGGGTCAGGACGGTAAGTCCAAAGATGCCAAAGCCGTTATGCCAGAAAGCACCTATGCGCGCATCTATCAGGAAATGATCAACTTCTGTAAAACTGAAGGCGCATTTGATCCGACCACCATGGGTACCGTACCTAACGTCGGCCTGATGGCGATGAAAGCCGAAGAGTATGGCTCTCATGATAAAACCTTTGAGCTGGAAGCTGATGGTGTCATGCGTATCGTTAATGCTGCCGACGGCAGTGTGATCATGGAGCATGAAGTAGAAAAAGGCGACATCTGGCGCGCTTGCCAGACCAAAGATGCAGCCATCCGCGACTGGGTCAAGCTGGCTGTTACGCGTTCACGCCAGTCAGACACACCAGCCATTTTCTGGCTGGATAAAGAACGTGCCCATGATGCTGAACTGCGTAAAAAAGTAGAACTCTACCTGAAAGACCACGACACTGAAGGTCTGGATATTCGCGTAAACTCCTACATTCCAGCCATCCGTCGTACCATGGAGCGTTTGATCCGGGGTAAGGATACCATATCGGTAACAGGTAACGTGCTGCGCGACTACCTGACTGATTTGTTCCCTATCATGGAACTGGGTACCTCAGCAAAAATGCTGTCTGTCGTGCCAATGCTGGCCGGTGGTGGCATGTACGAAACCGGTGCCGGTGGTTCAGCGCCCAAGCATGTTCAGCAGGTACTGCAGGAAAACCATCTGCGTTGGGATTCCCTGGGTGAGTTCCTGGCCATTGCCGTATCGCTGGATGAACTGGGCATGAAAGAAAACCTGCCCAAGGCCCGTATTCTGGGTCATGCGCTGGATCGTGCTACAGAAACCCTGTTGGAAAACAACAAGTCACCCTCACGCCGTACTGGTGAGCTGGACAACCGTGGCAGCCACTTCTTCCTCGCCATGTACTGGGCACAGGAACTGGCCGCACAGAACGAAGATCCTGAACTGAAAGCACGCTTCGCCTCTCTGGCAACCGCGCTGACTGAGAATCAGGACAAAATTCTGGCTGAGCTGAGCGAAGTTCAGGGTAAACCAGCGGATATCGGCGGTTACTACCACCCAGACGCGCAAAAAGCCGTTGCGGTGATGTGCCCAAGCAAAACGCTCAACGAAATTTTAGCGAAATTCCGTTAAGCCTTTTCGCCCGGGGACCGGGCTCCTACAGAAGGTGCCATACCTTTGTAGGAGCCCG
>NZ_JRLB01000038.1 GCF_000764495.1 Nitrincola sp. A-D6 | reverse complement strand
TCTACCAGGCCAAGGCAGGTGGCCGTAATCGTGTGGAGGCCTGTAGCTGATACAGCAGAAAACCTAAATATCCTTGCATTTTAAATGTATACGTTGTTAATTAAGCTGTAAGAGTGGCTCTTCAATAGTAACCAGGTCCATTGAGCCATCCCTTTTGTTTGAACATCTATGGGTGAGCCATGTACCTACTGTGGAACCGGTTATCTTTACGCTTACGCCTTTTTATTGCCTTCGGTGTGTTGCTGTCTCTGGTAATGATTGTTTCATTACTGTTGCAGTACCGATTTTATACTCAAACTCGTGTCGAAAGCCTGATCACTCAGGAGCTGCCAGCCCAGTTGGAAAAGCTTGGCAGTGAAGTGGCTTTGCAGTTAGCCCCGAGCATCCAGGTTTCACGTAGCCTGGCCGCCAACTCCTTTATCGAACGTTGGATTCGCCAGGGCATGCCAGAGTCAGACCTGTGGATGGTAAAGGCCGAGATGGCTCGCGTACACACGCAATTGGAAGCGGGTATTGTCTTTATTGCGGCGAATGATGGCCAGCGCATCTTTTACCATCACTACCAGGACGGGCAGCTCAATCGGCGCGAGATGCAGCGCAATAATGCGGATGATAGCTGGTACTTCCGCTATATCGGTACCGGGGCTGCTTATGAATTGAACCTGGACTCAAATGAATTCAGTGGTGAGCATTTGCAGATGTTCGTCAACTACCGCAGTGATGCTTACAACACGGCGGATGAGCCGGTAAGTGTAGCCGGTGTGGGGTTGGATATGCTGCATCTGGCTGAGAGCGTGAGCGCCTATCGGCTTGGAAAAAGTGGTCGTGCTTCATTGGCTAATCAGGATGGGATTGTTGAAGTAAAGGCCGAGGGTGCCTTAATTCAGGATTTGAACAGTTCAGCCGCATTGCAAGGCTTGCAGGGGCATCAGGGTGTTGCGGTGGCTGAAGTACAGCAGGGCGGGCAGGCATTGTTAGTTGGCACCATTTGGATCAATGATCTGCAGCGCTACCTCGTTGTTGAGGTGCCTCGTGCTGAGTTTATGGATCCAATCAGCCAGCAGCTCTATCGCTCCATGCTGACCGGTTTTGTGCTTCTGCTGATCAGTTTGGTGGTGCTCTATCCGTTGGCCACCTCTCTCAGCCGACCTCTGGTGCATTTTCAGCAGCAATTACAGGGAATTTCACAAACTCTGGACCTGTCACGACGGATTAGCATTGATGATCAGGCGGAATTAGGTGACCTGGCCAAGCAAACCAATCACTTGCTGGGGCGTCTGTCTCTGATTATTCAGGCGATTTTCCGTAATGCTGACAATTTAAGTGAGTCGGCAGGTCGTCTGGCGCAGACCGCAGGTTTAGTGAACCAGAATAGTTCGCTGCAGCAGAAGGTTAGCCAGTCCATGGCTGTAGCAGTGGAACAGATGTCTTCATCTGTAGCGGAAATTACCTCAACCATGGAAGAGCTGTCAGCTTCTTCGACACAGATCGCTGATCATTCCCAGTCTGTAGTGGATGTAGCCAATCTGACGTTAGACAGCAGCAAAAAAGGTGCCCAGGCCATGCAGCAGTTGCTGCAACGCATGAGTGAAATTCAGCAGGACAACGCTCGCAGTCTGGCTGAAATTATGGAGCTGGGTGCCAAATCCAAACAGATCAGCAAGGTAATGGATCTGATCAATACCCTGGCAGATCAAACCAAACTGATTGCTTTTAATGCGGCACTGGAAGCCTCCAGTGCCGGTGACTCGGGTAAGCGTTTTTCTGTTGTGGCCAGTGAAATCCGCCGCCTGGCCGATAGTGTCACCGATTCCACACAGGAGATTGAAGAGCGCATACAGGAGATACAGGACTCCATCAGCCGTTTGGTGATTACTTCAGAGAAAGGCTCCGGTTCGATTCAAAGTGGCATGGATGTGAGTTCGGCTACGGCAGATGACCTGAGTGCACTGGTCGTGGCGGCGACCAAGACCAGTAATGCGGCGCAGCAAATCTCCCTGTCTACCAAGCAGCAGAAAACAGCCAGCAATCAGGTAGTGATTGCGCTGCGTGATATTGCTAATGCCAGTACGCATAATGCTCAGTCTGTACGCAGTATTACCGAGATTAGTGAAGAGATGTTAACCATGTCATCAGAGCTCAACTCCCTGGTGCAGGAATTTCAGTTGAGCCAGTCTTCAGCCAATAGCGAATCTTGAAAGGAGCACGAAGATGCAAAACCTGTCATTCCAGAAAAAACTGTTATTTTCTATGGCGGGATTGTTGCTGGTTGCCTTATTTCTGTTGAGTCTATTGGCCGGTAATTTGATGCAGCGGGAAGTCAGTCAGGCAATGACCAGCGAAATGCAGAGCAGTATGGAACAGACCCGGACGACGGCTAGCCAGTGGCTTAGCGCTAAAATAAGCGTCATGCGCGCGCTGGCTACCCAGTTACCGGCTTCTCCGGATGGCTGGGAGCCTTGGGAAGAGCGCCTGACGCTGGGGCTGGATGCGGGTGAATTTGACCTGGTTTATGTCGGTACGCCTCAGGGTGGCATGGTGCAGTCTCAACCTCCGGGCGAACTGCCTGCGGGTTTTGATCCTCGCATTAGGCCCTGGTATCAGGCTGCAACAGCGCAACAGGACCTGATTATTACCTCACCCTATGTCGATGCGGTTACCGGAGAATTGATTATTACGCTGGCGCTTCCGCTGGCTGCAGATGCTGACAATATTCTTGGAGCCGATTTACTGATTTCCGGTATCATCAATGATCTGCTGGCGACACAAACGCGCTGGAGCACACAAACCTGGATGCTGGATAAGTCAGGTCAGGTGTTGGCGCATCCGGATCAGGCGCTGTTGCAGCAGAATTTGAGTGATCTGTTGCCCGGTGTAACGCTGCAGCCGGGTATTCAGACTGTAGAGTTTGAGGGCCGCAGTTGGTTGCTTTCCAGTATTGATGTGCCTGAGGCTGACTGGACCTTTCTGCTGCTAGTTGATGCCGCTGAAGTGAATGCCGGATTGGTTAGCCTGACCTGGCAGTTGTCATCCCTGTCGTTACTGGTAATTTTGGTCAGCTGTCTGGTGCTTTATCAACTGACACGCTCATTGAGTAAGCCCTTGGTAAGCTTTCAGCAGCAGCTTAAACAGATTAGCCAGACGCTGGATCTGTCACGACGAATCGAAATACGCGATCAGGCTGAGCTTGGTGATCTGGCCAGGCAGACCAATCACTTGCTGGAACGTTTATCACACATCATCCAGGCGATTTTCCGTAATGCTGACAATTTAAGTGAGTCGGCAGGACGTCTGGCGCATACGGCTGGCCTGGTGAATCAAAACAGTAGTCTGCAGCAGGAAGTTAGCCAATCCATGGCGGCCGCGTGGAGCAGATGTCTTCATCTGTAGCCGAAATCACCTCGACCATGGAAGAGCTGTCAGCTTCTTCGACACAGATTGCTGATCACTCTCAGTCCGTCGTAGATGTGGCCAATCTGACGTTAGACAGCAGCAAAAAAGGTGCCCAGGCCATGCAGCAGTTACTGCAACGCATGAGTGAAATTCAGCAGGACAATGCCCGCAGTCTGACTGAAATTATGGAGCTGGGTGCCAAATCCAAACAGATTAGCAAGGTAATGGATCTGATCAATACCCTGGCAGATCAAACCAAACTGATTGCTTTTAATGCCGCATTGGAAGCGTCCAGTGCCGGTGATTCTGGTAAGCGTTTTTCAGTCGTGGCGAGTGAAATCCGCCGCCTGGCTGATAGTGTCACCGATTCGACGCAGGAAATTGAAGAGCGCATACAGGAGATACAGGACTCAATCAGCCGTCTGGTGATCACTTCAGAGAAAGGCTCCGGCTCTATTCAGAGTGGCATGGATGTCAGTGCCATAACGGCTGATGACCTAAATGCGCTGGTACAGGCCGCCACCAAGACCAGTAATGCGGCCCAGCAGATATCCCTATCCACCAAGCAGCAGAAAACAGCCAGTAGCCAGGTGGTGATTGCCCTGCGCGATATTGCCAATGCCAGTACCCATAATGCCCAGTCGGTGCGCAGTATCACCGAAATTAGTGAAGAGATGGTGGGCATGTCGGCTGAGTTGAACCAGTTGGTGCAAGAGTTCCGGACGGACAACAATGACGATAATTTTTCTGATAGGCAGGATCAGTAAGGCTGATGATAATGCATAAGACCATTCGTGTTCTGATTGCAGATGACAGCAGCCTGGCGCGTGGGCTGTTGCGTGCCATTCTTGAAGAGGAAACCGATATTGAGGTGGTGGGTGAGGCGCGCCATGGACAGGAAGCGGTCGAAATGACGCAGTTGTTCCGCCCTGATCTTGTCACTATGGATCTGAATATGCCGGTAATGGATGGCATGCGGGCGATTTCAACAATCATGCATCAGAAAGCTGTTCCGATTCTGGTAGTTAGTAATGAGTCAGATGCAGAAAAGGCCTATGAGCCTTGCAGCTAGGGGCATTGGAGGTGATTCCCAAGCCTGACTATACACCGGAACAGGCGGCGGACTTCGTAGAAAAAATCCGCTTGCTGGCGGGGGTGCCGGTCATTACGTATCTACGGCGGCGCCTGGTATCTGAGCCGGCGGCTGCATTTGAAAAAACAGCTTTGGCCATGCCCGAGCCTTTGTTGCGCAGTTACCGCCGGGTTGTGGCCATTGCATCTTCGACCGGTGGGCCTCAGGCACTGGCCGTTTTATTACCCAAATTTCCGTTAGGCTTTCCTGCTCCTATTCTGATCGCCCAACACATTAGCGATGGCTTTGCCGAGGGTATGGCTCAATGGTTAAATAGCCTGTGCCCCTTGCCGGTCAAAGTGGCACAGGAGGGTGAACTGCTGCAGCCGGGACAAATTTATGTGTCTCCTTCTGAGCAGCACCTGACATTGACGTCGGCACATCGGCTTGCGCTCATATCCCGATGTACCGGTGATATTTATCGCCCCAGCTGTGATCAGCTGCTCAATTCGGTTGCCAGACACTGTGGTGCTGATGCGATTGGTATGATTCTGACGGGAATGGGGCGTGATGGAGCCGCGGGGATGCTGGCTATTCGTGATGCCGGCGGTGTCACACTGGCACAGGATGAAGCCAGTTCTGTTATTTATGGCATGAATCAGGAGGCGGTGAATACCGGTGGAATCCTGAAACTTTTACCCCTTGATCAGCTCGCCGCTGAAGTAGTGGATGTTCTCAGTTTAAATGCGGCTGATTACTGTCATGCGATCCGCCAGGGGGTACGATGAGTCTGGAGTTGGCTCCATTTAAAGAGCTGATTTATAACCACTGTGGACTGGTGCTGGAGGGTATTGCTGAGGATCGTCTGAGTAAGGCGCTGAATCTGGCTGCTACACGGTTAGGGTATCAGGATCTGCGGCAGTACTTTCGCTTGCTGGAAAAAAATCCTGAAGAGTTTGAGCAGTTGATCAGTGCACTGACAGTGAATGAAACCTACTTTTTTCGTGAACCGGATCAGATAGCGCTGTTCACAAATCAGCTGGTACCTCGCTTGCTGGCCCGACAAGCATGTCGTCCACTGCGAATTCTGAGTGCCGGATGCTCGTCAGGTGAAGAGCCTATAGCTTGGCCATGGCGCTGGATACAGTTTACGGGGAACAGCGGCGGCAGCTGTTCCAGATAGATGCGGGTGATCTGGATCGGCAGATATTAACCAAAGCACGTCAGGGCATCTATTCGTCTTTTTCATTTCGTAGTATGGATGACAAATTACAGCAACGTTACTTTCGTCCGTTGCAACGCAACTACCAATTGGTGGATGAGATACGTCAGAGCATCAATTTTCTGCCGCTGAACCTTAAAGCGCCACTGCAGCCGCAAGGGCTTGAAGGCTACGATCTGATTTTTTGTCGTAATGTTTCTATCTATTTTGATCCGCAAACGCGTCAGATGATTCACCAGCGCTTTTATGATGTCTTAAATGAAAATGGTATTCTGTTGCTAGGCAGTTCGGAAACCCTGGGTAATGACCTGGGCGTGTTTGAGCTGGTGGAAGAACATGGGCATTATTATTTTATTAAGGGCGAAGCCTATCGCCCCGCCTCCAGTCAGGCGATGAGCTGGTCCTCTTTGTATTCAGTGAGCACCACAGCTTCTCAAGCTGGCAACGTACCGGCTGGCGATCCACAGCCAGCGGCACAAGCAACGCCCAATACTTCAACATCCACGCTACTTAACCTGCCACCTCTGGATCAAATACGCCAATTGGTGCAGGAAGGGGAGCGTGAAAAAGCCACTGAGTTACTGGATAAACATCTCAGCCTGCAGAGTCAGCCCGTGGCTGTGGGTGTGCTGTTGTTAAAAAGTTGGCTATTACTCAATCAGCGTGCCTTTTATGAAGCGGAGGGGTTGCTGGATCAGGTACTTCATGAGGATCCCTGGTCTGTTGATGGGCTATTACTTAAGGGCTTGAATGCCAAGTGGCAGCAACGCCTTCAGGAAGCCTGTGACTGGTTCAGAAAAGTTACCTACACCTGTCCGGAGTGCTGGCCTGCTCATTATTACCTGGCTGAAACTTATCGGGCTCAGGAGCGTGACTCGGCGGCAATCAAAGCTTATCAGGTAGTTCGGCGTATTCTGTCAGATGATCAGCATGCTGCCGATGGTATGCTGTGGGTGCCGCTACCTCTGCCACGGGGTGATATTCTGTTTCTCAGCGAACGACATTTGCTGAAGTTAAGACAGAACTCACAGCTTTCGGATAAGGGAGAAGGCTGATTTATGGCATTGGATATTAAAAAATTTCTACTGCGTTTTATTGAAGAAGCTCAGGACCACTTGAGTCAGATGGCCGAAGGGCTTGCAGATCTTGAGAAGGGGGAAGTGAACGCCGAACAGATCAATAGTTTGTTCCGTTCGGCACATACCCTGAAGGGGTCTTCACGTATGTTGAAGCTTTTTCCTATTACGGAAACGGCCCATAGTCTGGAAGACCTGCTCAGTGCCCTGCGTGAAGGGCAGGTCCATGTGGACTCAGATAACCTGGGCTTGCTATATCAGGGAGTCGATCAGTTATCTGATTATATTGCCACTCTTTCAGATACGCTGGATGCTGACCGTCTGAGTCCAGCCGATGCGGCGCTGTGTACGGCATTGACTGCAGCCGCTCAAGGCGCAACTAAAACGGCTGTAACCACCGATGTTGAGCCAGAGATGCCCTCGCCAGCGGATAGCGCTGACACTTTGGTACCAGCCGCACTAAGAACATCTGAAACTGTACGTATCCGCTTGAGTAAGCTCGAAGAGTTAATCAAGTTGATGGGTGAAGTGGTGTCCAGCCATGCGGGCTTACGTGAAATGACGCGCATCGCGCAACAGCTTGAGTTGCAGGCGCAGAAAAAAGAAGATGCGGAGCTGGCCTCCGGGTTGCAGCAGTTCTCCAGAACCCTGAAAGACCGGATTCAGTTGCAGGAGCTGTTGATGCAGGATCTGCATGATATCGGCTTACAGATGCGTATGCTGCCTTTGTCTATCGTATTTGAGCCGGCCACGCGTCTGGTCAGAGACCTGGCGCGTTCCCTGGGCAAACAGGTTGAGTGTCGGGTACAGGGTGCCGATATTGAACTGGATCGGCAGATGATTGATCAATTGGCTGACCCGGTTATTCATTTACTGCGCAATGCCCTTGATCATGGTATAGAAACAGCACAAGCCAGACTGGCCGCAGGCAAGCCTGAACAAGGGCTGCTGCAACTTAAGGCCTCTCAGGATGGTGGCTGGGTGGTGATTGAGATCATCGATGATGGTGCCGGCGTGGACCTGGACGCCATTCGCAATAAAGCACTGAGCAAACAGCTAATTACAGCTGACGCATTGGAAAGTCTTACCGAACAGGAGGTGAGGGATCTTATTTTCTTGCCGGGCTTCTCTACCAGTGCAATGATTACCGATCTGTCTGGCCGCGGCGTGGGAATGGATGTGGTTAAGCGAACGGTTATCGATAATCTTCAGGGAGCTATCAGCATTGAGAGCCGGGCTGGAGAGGGGGCTCGATTTACGCTACGCTTACCCTTATCCTTGGCAATGATGCGTGTTTTATTGGTGCGGGTTTCCGGACAGTTGTTGGGCTTTACTGCGCAGTATGTGGCTGAGCTGGTTAGTGTGCCGCGTAGCAAAATGGTCGAGGTGGCAGACCGTAATGCGGTGATAGTACGTAATGAGTTTGTGCCGGTGATGAAGTTGTCAGAGTTGATGGATTTACCGCCCATGCCGGTAACTTCAAAGCACCCGGCGCGCGCTGAACCGGATGTGTTGCTGCTGATCACCCGCTTGCACCATGAAAAGCTGGCGCTGGAAATTGATGAACTGATTGATGAACGGGATCTGGTGATTAAACAGCTACCACCACACCTGCGTAATAACTCGCTGATCTCCGGTATGGTCACTACCGGACATAATCACCTGGTTAGTCTGTTGCATGTTCCCCATTTAATGACCTTGTCCAAGCGTTCAAGAAGCTTCATGCCGGACAGGGGGAAAGCGGAGTCAGGACGGGAGAAACTGCGTCAGCGTATCCTGGTGGTAGATGACTCCCTGAATACCCGTGAAATTGAACGGGATGTGCTGGAAGCCTGGGGGTATCAGGTCACCTTGGCTGAGAATGGCCAGGATGGTTTGGATAAAGCTCTGGCGGAAGATTTTGATGCGGTACTCACCGATGTTGAAATGCCAGTGATGGATGGCTTTACCCTGACAGCCAAGCTGCGTCAGGATGCGCGTTATCAGCATAAGCCGATTATTATCATTACCTCCAGAGAGAAGGAAAGTGATCGTCGCCGGGGTATCCAGGTCGGTGCTGATGCTTATATTGTCAAAGGAAGCTTCGATCAGAGTAGTTTGGTGGATACCTGAGAGTTTTATTGGACTAAAGTCAGATTATACGGGATAAACACAATGCAAATACTGGTAGTGGATGATGATGCACTGGCGGGTGAAATGACGACGGCGGTGCTTGAAGATCAGGGATATCAGGTGGTGCAGGCCGCTAATGCAGTGGAAGCCGTTGAGCAGCTGAATGCCCATCCGCAGATTGCACTGATTGTCAGTGATATGAATATGCCCTTGATCAGTGGTATCGACTTGTATCGTGATCTTAAGGAACAGGGGCAGACACAGCCTTTTATACTGCTCACCGGTGATGATCCGGCTCACCTGTGTGCGAAGGAGCCGGGACTGGATGCCTGTATACAGAAAGATTTTAATCTGGAACAAAGCTTACCCATCGCCGTGACACAAGCCTTGGCCAGACAAAGTTAAACCGCTTAAGTTGACGGAGTAAATCCTGATGGATGTAAAACAGCCAACGTTGCAGGAAAAAATTACCCGGTTGAGAATGAGCTTTCTTAGCCAGATGCCTGCTCGTCTGGACAATGCGCAGCAACAGTATTTGCTACTGTCATCAGACTGGCAGGCTCAAATAAGGCTTGCTGTTGAGCTACATAGGTTCTTCCACAGCATTAAGGGTACGGCCAGCTCCTTTGGTTTTACCGGGCTGGCCGATATTGCCGGTAAGGGTGAAACGTTGCTGCTGGAATTAATCGACCTGCCGGAGAGCGAGGTTTCCGCTACCAAGCTCTTACCACTGGGCCCGCTGTTGAGTGAAATGAAGCAGCAGCTTCAGCTGCTTCAGCAAAATAGTGGTGAAGCGTCTAGCCATGCTCAGCCTGCACCCTTCTTTGAAATGGAGCAAGGCAAGCACGGCGGCGTTGACGGCGATCGCAAGGCCTTGATCTATATCTGTGATGATGAACCGGTACAGGTGAGTCAGCTAGGCTATCAGTTGCATTGCTTCGGCTATGAAATTGAATACTTTATGGATACGCAGAGCTTTCATGACGCCGTGTTAAGGCGTCGTCCGGATGCCGTAATCATGGATGTGTATTTTCCTAACGGCAGTACGGCAGGTACAGACGAACTGGCACGCTTGTCCGTTATTATTGGTGAAGCCTTACCATCGATTGTGTTGTCTGGCTATGGTGATTTTGAAGCGCGTCTGGGGGCTGTACAGGCCGGTTGCCGTGCCTATTTCACTAAACCAGCACAGGCACTGGATCTGGCTGCCAAGCTGGATGAGCTGCTGCTAAGTGAAAAACGCGAAGAACAGCTGCGTATCCTGGTTGTCGATGATGAGCCGGAAGTTGCGGCTTACCATAGCCTGATACTTCAGGAAGCGGGCATGCAAGTGAAGCAGTTGCATGACCCGTCGGGAATTCTCGATCTGCTGCGTCAGTTCAATCCGGATTTGGTGTTGGTAGATATGTATATGCCACGCTGTACCGGTGTGGAACTGGCTGCGATTATTCGTCAGTTGCCGGAGTACATCAGTTTACCTATCATTTACTTGTCCAATGAAACCAACCGGAAAAAACAGTTTTCGGCGATGCAGGTAGGGGTTGAGGGCTTCATCACCAAGCCAGTTGTTCCGGAAGAGCTGGTCTCGGCTGTTGTGTTGCGGGCGGAGCGCATGCGTACTTTACGTGCGTTAATGTCACTGGATAGTTTGACGGGCCTCTACAATCACACCACTACCACCGAAATGTTGCATACCAGCCTGGCACAAGCTGTTCGTCAGCAGGAAAATCTGATTTTAGTGATGCTGGATCTGGATAATTTTAAAGATGTTAATGATTTGCATGGTCATATGGCTGGGGACCAGGTACTGGTTGCCTGGCACGTATACTCAAACACCGTCTTCGAAGTTCAGATATTATCGGACGTTATGGGGGAGAAGAGTTCGCCTTATTGCTGAAAAATGTCACCGTGGTGTATGCCGAAAAACTGGTCAATCAGCTGCGTGAAGATTTCTCCAATATAGCCTTTACGGCGGGCAAGGCGCGCTTTAGCTGTACCTTCAGCGCAGGGCTTAGCTGTTATCCGGATTACACCCAGGTTGATGCTTTGCGTATGGCGGCAGACCGGGCGCTCTACCAGGCCAAGCACCAAGGACGCAATCAGGTTGTAATTGGCAGGCAAAAAAATGACTGAAACGCTGGAAACTATTTTAGCCGCTCGACAGGCTCCTGAAGAGGACATTGTCGATGTTGATGAGCCAGTGGTTAAACTGGTTATATTCAGTCTTGGTGATCGTGATTTTGCCTTCCTCGGTGAATTGGTGCGGGAAGTACTACCTGGTAACGAGCCAGTCTATTTTGTACCTGGTATGCCGTCAGCCGTCGAGGGCGTCATGAATGTCAGAGGCGATATTGAATCGGTCATACGCCTGCATACCTTGTTGCAGCTTAAAGATCAGGACGATAAGACTAGGCATAGCGCTATTTTACTGGCAAAAGGCAAGAAGATGCACAGTGGACTTCGGGTTGATTGCTTGCTGGATGTGGTTGATATCCCTGAGAGTCAGATACAGCCGCCCCCTGCAAGTCTGCCGGAGCATCTTAATCCCTATGTCACAGGATTACTGCAGTTCAAACAGCGGGCAGTTGCGCTGCTGGATCTGGATAAAGTGTTTGCCGCCTGGCAAGGAGGGCAGGGGTGAGTTCACCACTGCCGGTTGTTGTGTTTACACATGGATCAGTGACATTTGGCTGGAGGCCATTCGTGTTGCCGGACGCGGTCTGGTAGATCATCAGGTATCTTCAGTGGTCCCTTTCTCGGTGCTCTACACGCCGCAAGTTTCAAGTGAAGCCTTGCGGCAGGATCCAGCAGTGACCCAATGGCTAAGGATAACAGGGCATAGTGCAGACTGGTTGCTGGGCTTAAACGTAGGCGCAGACTTGATTGAACTGGAGCCTGCTGAAATTTACCCTCTGCCCAGCCTCCTGGCACAGCGCAGCAACTTCGAACCCTTGAAGGCGCTGGGTTTTCACCAGCAGCGCTTGGTTGCGCTACTGGATGTGGACCTGCTTGAGCAGTGTTACCGCCAGATCTCACGCATATAAATAATATTTGGATTACCACGATACAGGCCCCAGGCGGCGCGTCCGGATGGATTGTCGGTGTATTGAGCATTACCTGTCCAGTCATGACGTAACCAAGGCTGATCGTTCAATAAGGGGGTCAGGTTGGTGAAGCCACTATTACCCTCGCCTGGTGCACTGAGCGTTAAACTGTGCTGTCCTGCATCGAACGTTTCATAAGGGTTTGCAGGTAGGCTGGTTGTTCCTTCACCGATCCGAATACTGCTGGATTGATTCTCCTCCTGATCGTTATCCATTCGAAAAGCGCTGACGCTGGTGCATTGATCAGCTGAATGTGTGGTCCAGCGGTTGCCATCATACATTTGCGCATCAAGTGTTAAATTTATCGGGTCAGTTTCTAAGAATGCATGGCCTGATTCTATCACCATGCGCCCACTGATAAAGCGCCCTGCTGCTGCAGGGTCACCTTCTGAGCCACTGACAGCATCACTGTCTGTGGCAGTCAGGTTGGGGTAGATTAACAAGGGCGAATGTGGACGCTGATGGGCCAGATAATCCGTGTTGATGCTGAAGTCACCGCGCCCCTGGGTAAATGCCTGGAGGTTGGTGCCCAGCTGTTAAATTGCCCCTCAGCTATACCATCGGGTGCCAGCAAGGCGGTACCGGCAAGGTCCGCACTGGTGAGTTTGGCAAAGTCCTGGCGGTAATTGTAGGTGGGCTGCTCTTGCTGATTCAGTGCCAGGATATGTCCGGTTATCTGAAACGGCTGCCCTGGGTTCTGGATACTGCTTGCTGACTGGTAACCCGTATAGGTAAACGCATCGCTGCTGCCTGGCCTACAAGCTGCATCCAGCTGATAATGCAGGTTAAAGTGACTGGGGATAAAGCGCCCAATCGGGTCGGATAACCCGGCAACGACTGTTCTGCCAAAATAGCTATTAGCCTGGGGAACCGCCAGTAACTGAAATACGCCAACTTCGGAAAGGTTCACCGCTTCGCTTTGCACGCCGCTCTCGGTGATATTAATCTGGCTGAGTGAGAGTTCAGCATTGCGGCCATCGCTGGGAGCAACCAGCGATGAAGACAGGGTGATGTTGCTCTGGCGATAGTTGGGCGTGGTGGTATTGTCGCATAACTGGGGATCGTCATCAGCGGTCCAGACGACGCCACGTACCCGCATAGGAAAGTCTTCACCGGCCTGTGTAAATACGGAGCAGTTGGCATCTTCGCTGGCACAAGCAGCATTATTCGCCGTCGATTCGATACACAAACCGGCGGGAGCACTGCTGAAACTATCACTTCCTGTCAGGGACAACCCTTGCTCGTCACTGCCGGATGTGCCTGTAAATGCCGCATCCAGTTGTTTTAGGCCAGCATCCGGGTAGCGGATGTCCACTTGCGCATTGGCTTGTTCATCAAATGTCAGTAATAACGAAGTCCAACTGGTCGTGTTACTGATGGCCTGGCCATTCAGATAGACAGATTGCGTACCACTGCCAGGATTGGTATAGCTGCTACGGAAATTAATACTGCGCTCACCTGTGAAGGCGGGTGCACAGGTATCAGGATTATTTTCATCAGCACGGCGTGCACTCAGAGTAAAAGCATCCGGTTTGTCAGCGAGCAGGTCAGGTAAATCAAAAATAAAGCCACTTTCTGCAAAGTTGATACTGCAGCTGCCCTCAGTGCCATTACTAAAGCAACGTGTGACATTGGAGGCACTGGGAGAACTGGCAGCAATGCCCAAGGTTACATTCCCTGGGGTATTGCGACGCAATTGAAAGGTGGCTTCTCCGTTATCCAGGTATTGCTGATTTCCATCAACCAGCGAATCGTACCGGACGAGTTAGGCGATAGGGTAACGGATGCCGTACCGGTAAAACGCGAACTACAATTGTCTGAGGCGCAGGCGATGACCTGTACAGGTTCGGCGGCGCAGGTCAGGCCACTGCCACTATGAAGCAGGCGGAAATGGTGGATATCTGCTTCAAGTGGCTCCATACGCAAGCCACAGACTTCCAGATTATCAATTTCGTGATTATCATTTGAACCCCCGGTCGAACCGGTCAGAGTTAACAACAGATTCTCAGGTACCTGTGCTTGCCCGGCACTGCTCAGCACATCGACAGGGCCGATCAAATTTTCATACCCTGAGCCTGTATCGCGCTCAATAGTAACCCAGGATTCATCGTCAATACGGCTGTCTACAGTAATGCGATAACGATGGCCGGATGTATTACGCACAATCGGGGACAGTGTGTCAGTACCCTGAATATATTGATAACCACTACTGGCTGCACCTGAACCGCGTAAAGAAACGCTGTTTTGTCGACGTCCTGGCCCACCTTGTCGGCCTTCTGATGGATTGGAAAAGTTGCCATAGGTATCCAGACCTATGCCCAGCCAGCCTCCAGCAAAACCGTTTATTCCCCCGCTGCGTTGTGCATAACCGAGTGAGCCGCCATAGCCGCCAGGTGCAGGGGTGGTCGCAGCATCTGAGAGAACAACAGCAATACCATCGGCACCATTGCCGCCATAAGCATAAAAGTCAAACTCAACAGTGATCAGGTTATTTGCAGAAGGAAACAAGCGTTGCAAGCTAGCCGCTGTGGCGACATTGCCGGAAGCATTGGTCATACGCAGGCGTTGATCCACAATGCGTGGGTTGCCAAAGCTGCCGCTTTGATGCGTCACCGACCAGCCACTACCCAGCAACTCTCTGGAAAAGTCGTCGGTCATGCAGGTTAACACTTGGTCAGGGCAGTTGCTTGACGGGGTTACAACATCCTCCCATTTCAATCCCAGTTTCAGGCTGTCAACAAGTAGCTCATCAGATGAACTAACCTGGTGTGTTCTAAAGCCTATTTCATCGAAGGATGAAATATTGCTGTTGCTAAGCGGGGTTACGCTATCGGGTGAGCCGGGTGTATTCAGGTTGTCAGGGTCCACCCAGAGTTCAAAGCGGTTATAGGGATTACCACTACCCGGTGAAGATTTACTCAGACGGCCCACCAGAAAGTAGGTCTGACCGGAAACCAGATCCGTGTGATAGGTTTCATTCTGATTTGTCGTACGCACAAAGAAATCTTCCAGCCCACTGCCATTACCCCGGTTCATCTTGATGCCGATATTAGGGTGGTTCTGATAGGTGGGGTTCTGAAACCAGAGCGCAAAAAATTTATTGTTTGCCTGGGTGCCGGTGAAGCGTACCAGCATACTGACGTATACCACATCATCATCCACTGTCCGGCTGAGATTACGACTAGCAACGTTATTGGTGGTGCCACTAAGTTGCAGTGCACGATTGGCTCCGGCTATACACTGGCCCCCCTGGTTGTAAACCAGCGAATGTTGACTGGTATCAATCACGGCCTGGCTACTACTGTGTGCCCGCCATGTGCCTGCCCAGCCTTCGCCCGCACTGCCGCCTTGCAAGCTTCCGGGTGCATAGCTATCAAAGTTTTCTGAAGCGATCAGTGTGGATGTTACCACACAATCACGGGTGGCATTTTTCAGTGCCAGGCGCTCTGACGCTGTTAGTTGTTGGTTGTGGATACGTAGCTCATCAATCAGACCATTGAAATATCCTGTAGGCTCACCGGCACCCCAGCGAATAGCACCTATGTAGAGGTCACCGCTTGATACTAAATTCGTTAGCGGAATCGACAGGTTACCTGTATTGAGTGTTGCCAGTGGTGTGTCAGATTGCTCGCTGTAGAGCTGCCCGGCTAAGCGTACATTTTGACTGTTACCCTGACGCTCAGATGAGAAAGAGAAAAAATACCACTGCCCGGCACTTAACGTGTGATTGATAGTGCCTGTCTCGGAACCACCCCATTGATTCCAAAGGGTAAATTTTAGCCGGCCACCCTCGATAAATACACGGTATTCATTTGAGCTACTGCCACCTCCCTTCATCAGCACCGTCATATCCGTGGTAGTATCCGGGCGTATCCAGCCGGACAGGTTCATTTCAGCATTAGCCCCTTCAATCATGGGCGATAACTGAGTCGCATGAGGTGCCTGAATGTAGTAGCGGGCTGTGTACCAGGTATTGTTCGGTGCGGCGTTAAACCCTTCTCCTCGAAACCAGCCAGCTTGACAAACCTTGCCTGCCGCACTGGTAAGCCCATTCATGGCTTGTCCATGATGACTATTGCCGCTGCTGTCCAGTACTTCATTGGGAGAGCCGTTCCAGGCTGATTCATCCAGGTGCCACTCTGTCAGTAAGCCGGCATGTACACTGACAGAAAACACACTGACCAAGAGATAGAGCAGGCATGCTCGTAGACCGCGCAAGGCTGGATCATCATAAGCGACTTCATGGTACGGGACTCCAGATGGTTGCTTCAGCTTCACGCTGGATCTCGCCGAAGGGCGTGCTTTTGGCTGCAGAGGCATTTAGATGATAGATGTTAAGTGACTCATTCCCCTCAAATACAAGGCTTGCCTGACAGCTCAGGTGTATTTGAAAACCGGCCTCTTCAGTTTGTGCATCATTGAAGCAGTCATTTTGTGTTATGACCTGATGGCGTCCCCACTCCAGGCCACTTCTTGCAGCATAGTAAGCCTGCTTACCTTCTTGCGAAAGCAGGTAGCCAACATGCTGCGTGGCGCCCATCTGTGCCATGACTGCTGCGAGCCCGCCCAGTACGATGAGGATAAATAGTACGGCAACCAGTGAAACTCCGCGAGCCTGGGTGTAATTTTGTCTGTATTTACAGGCTGTTTGCTTCATCATGGCGTATTGATTACCTGTGCCTGATAGACCAGCGCTACTGTCTCATCGTCTTCGGTTATGCTGAGTTGCAGGGTTACCACCCCGTTACGTATATGATCACCAGGAAGGTAGCTGAATTCACAACTACCGAGCCGGCTGGCCATAAGATGTCCCGAGGTCAGAGCGCTTGGCTGGTTTGTCTGGAAGCCGTAGCCACTATAGCGTTGCAGCTGATTCCCCAGGCAGGCATAGGTTACCGGACCTGTTTGTGGGACTATATCAAAGCGTTGAGCTTCCAGTGACGCAAAAGGAAATGCGGTAGGCTGAATCTGCAAATGTTCACTCGTGGAGCCAGCAGTCAATGCGGCGCGGTTGTCGCCGAGGTAGGCGTTAGCAGAGGAGGACGGATCAGTGCTGGCATTAAAGATCACCACATAATCTCCTGTGTTGAACTCACCCAGTACACCGCCAAGCACATCAAAACTGCTATCTGTCGTAGTAAAATCCAGCACATCACCGGTTGGGTTATCTGGATCACTCAGGTCAGCCAGGGCCCGGTAACGACCACCGCCGATGGTTGGGACAAGCTCCAGATACTGGTTACCATTGGATTCTTTGATACGCACACTATTAGGCAGTGCCATACGTATCTCACGGGTCATGCGGGTGAGTACCAAATCGGCCTCTGCGACCAGGCTGGCTCGGCGGGATTGGTCCTGAAACGCCTGGAAAGGTTGCATAAGGATACCGATAGTGACCGTGCCGAGTACGCCCAAAAGGACGATGACAATAATCAGCTCAATCAGGGTAAAGCCGGCCATACGCTGCGGATGCTGGCTCATGGCAACGCCTCATCCGGCCAGGGCGCCATAAAGGTGTGCAGCCTGGCACTAATATCGCTGACGCGCTGGTTTGCGACCTGTATGGCTACACCACAACCTGATACCTGTTGACCTGCAGGGCCAAACGCTTCGGCCGTGACAGTCACTGTGACGCTGTAATCACCCAGTTGGCTCAGTGCTGTGCCATTGATCTGGGTGGGGGATTGTTCAAGATTGTTAAAGTCATCGACATACTGCCAGGCGCCTCGCTCCGGGTTACCACTGGATTGAGTACCAGGGTGGCAGATCTTGCCCTGAATCTCTTCCATATAGCCCTCGGCAATGGCGAGGGCCTGTTGTTGCAGCAGCGGGTCAGCACTGCGCAATACCGTGTTGGAGTACACCAGCAGTATGCCTGACAAACCGGCGGAAAGAACGACGATGGTAATAATCAGTTCAATCAGGGTAAAGCCCCGTTGCACTTTTCTAATGGACATGGCCGGTCTCCGCTTCCAGTTGCAGGCTGCGCTCACCCAACTGAATACTGAGTCCCTGCGAAGGAACACCCAATCCGTTGAAGGTAATAGATGTGGCCGGTGACAGGGTTACGCCACTGGGTGTCAGACCGCGTCCGGAGGCACTACCATCCAGGGACGATTATTCCCTGGGTTGATCAAAAATGGGCCGCTGGACGGACAGGTTGTATCACGGCAAATACGGTAATGATTACTGCTGAGTGTCAACGTAACCGGCCTATTTGTGGCTACAGCACTTTGTTGGGCAAAGCGAATAGCTGAAGCCAGTTCTTCCGTGTAACCGTATTCAGCATAGCCACTACTGGTAAAGCGGGGCAGCACAACCGCTGATAAAACCCCCAGCAGTACCAGCACCAGAATCAGCTCGACCAGGGTAAAGCCCTGGCAGCTGTGATTTCGCAGAGGTGGGAACAAGTATAAAAAGTTTGTTTCCTTTGCGATTCTGTCATCAAACTGTGGCTGCATATGAGGCACTACCTTTAAGGCCAGACTTCAGTGAATTCTGGTTGATCCTGTGTGACTAGTTCTTGCCTGCAATAATGACATTATACTGTGCAACTACGCCGTAGGGCGGTTTATGTGGTCGAATGATACTACACCCGAGTGTAGTCCCATTGGGACGACTCTGCGGAAAACTCAATGAGGAATCAACACCAATCATATATCCCTCTGCCAACTCAAGCGTGTTGCTCAGCACGCTATTGGCAGTTACCAGACTGCATGCGTTCAGGTAAGTGTCCGGATCAACAAGAACGCAACGTGACGAGGTTGCATCATGCTGATCCAGAGCACAGGCAGCATAATTGATGGACATGGCCGAACTGATATTAGCTGCCGATTCCATGATTGCCGCATTCTCTGCCTCAGTCGAAAAATCAATAAAGCGAGGCAGAGCTACTGCACTGAGTATGCCCAGTATGACAATCACCACAATTAACTCTATCAGAGTAAGTCCCTGCTGTTTTTCCATAACATAGATTCCATGTGATGAGTCAATTTATGCTTTTACTGCCAGCGTATCACTGTGAATTCAGCAGTTTCTGTCACACCGGTGGCGCTTAGTGTACAAATAGCTGAATTACCGTTTGCAGCGGGTGGTGTTTCGCCGGTTTTAAGGGCACCAGTATATTTTGTAGTATCCAAATCCTGCGTCAGTACATTGTTTACTTCAGCAAGAGTACAGTCAGCTACATCTTCACACTCACTTTTACCTAGAGTGCAAGCGGCATAGTTGATTGACATAGCAGAAGAAATCGCCGCCGCATTGGCGGATAATGCGGCCTCTTCGGCATCACCGGAAAAATCAATGAATCGTGGTAAAGCGACAGCACTGAGGATGCCGAGGATCACGATCACGATGATCAGTTCAACAAGGGTAAAACCGGATTGCGCTTTCATAGTATTGCTCCTGTAGGGGACATGCTTGATAAGTTTGAAGTAAATTAACAATCGTCCGTGTTTTTGCTGATATCGGGCCGACCGCCGGTTGTATCCGGGGCACTGTACTCAATACGGCAGTTGGGTATGCCATCTAACTGAATTTGCACCGTTGCACCTGGACCTGTGCCGCCTCCAATGAAGGAAAAACGTGGAGAAAAATCGTCAAATAATGGTGTGATTTCTGAATCCTGCGCGCGCGGATAGCCCCAGCGGGTCAAAATAATATCATCGCCGGTGCAGCCCGCTGTTGAGCTTGCAGTATCTCCAGATTCCAGGCCTACGCAGCCAGCAGCAGCGGTATGTGTACCACCAGCCGCCGACTTGGCAAAGACAATATTGGCACCTGAACGCAGTGCACTGGTGGTTCCGTCAATCACGGCAACCCGTGCTTCGCGCTGTAGTGATATGAATTTGGGAATGGCAAACGCGGCCAGAATACCCAGAATCAGGATCACAATGACCAGCTCGATCAAAGTAAAACCTGTTTGATTTTTTGTTTCTGATATTGGTTTCATCCCATGACTCCTTGAGCAATTATTGATTAGTTTACAGCATCAAATGAATGAATTTGCATGTCGTACATCATATATTTCGATATAATCAGCATCCTTGTGTGTGTTTAATAACCTGAGGTTGCTCTGTCGGTTGATGCGGTGGTCGATAAACTACAGCACAGTCGGAAAGATTATCCACCCGTGCATCCAGCCACTGTCCATCAGTAGATAAATGCCAACGCCCTGACAGCCCATCAAACAAGCGCGCGACATTGTCGATACTTACAATCGCAGGGTAGCCATAGCTCACCTGGATACTATTCCCCTGACCCAGTCCATAGCTGACCAATTGATAGTCCGGATTGCCTAATTCGCCAATAGCACTCGTCTGCATGTAGGTCATTTTTCCGGCCAGCTGCAACGACTGAGCAAAATTGTCGACTAACAACCGACGTGCCTCTGTTTGTAGCCCCATGATACGTTGTATGCCCGCAGCGGCCAGCAGACCAATCAAAATCACCACCAGCGCCAGTTCAAACAGGCGGATGCCGTTGCTGTAACGGTTTTCCTGTGCCATGTCTCAGCGTCCGGCCAGCTGGGTCAGATCCCACATGGGCAGGAAAATCCCCAGAGCCAGAATTAATACAATAATGCCGACAGCGACGGTAAGAATGGGTTCGATAATGCTGGATAGATTATCGATATCATAAGCCACTTCGCGGTCATAAAAATCGGCAACCTCCAGCATCATCGCATCGAGTTGCCCGGTCTCTTCACCGACAGCAACCATCTGTAGCACTACCGGTGTGAATATCTGAGTGGATGCGGCGGTACGTAAAACGGAGTCACCTCGCTCGATACCACTTTGCATGGATAACACTTTTTCGGTGATATAGGCATTACCGGTTGTGCCAGCAACACCAGCCAGTGCCTGAGTGATCGGTACTCCTGACTGTAAGGCTACGCCGAACGCCCGGACAAAGCGCGCAATAGTGGCGCGCAGAAGAATGTTGCCTATTTTGGGCAGCTTCAATTTGCTTCTGTCCCACAGGTAACGCCCGCGTTCTGTGTTGCTCCAGTAGCGGAAAGCGACAATGCCAAGCCCTATAGCAATCAAAATCTGCAGCCACCATTTTGTGGCAAAGCCTGATACGGCAAGAATGATGATAGTCGGCAGGGGCAATTCCATTTTGACACTATCAAAAACCTGGGCAAAGGCGGGAATGACTACCGTGGTCAGTACGCCGATGGCAATGACAATGGCAATGATCACAAACATGGGGTAGCGGGTCGCGGACTTGATCTTGTTAGCTGTGTCCCGATCACGGGCAAGGTAATCGTGCATCGTCAAAAAAACCCGGTCCATCTGGCCGGTCAGTTCACCCACCTGTAGCAGGCTGATATACAAGGTGCCGAAGACTTTACGGTGCCGCCCAAAGCTGCCGGCTACATCACGGCCACCCTCCAGATCACGGCTGATCTCACGTAAAATTTCACCCAGTCGTGGATTAGACATGGAATCAGACAGACGACTGAGTCCCTGAATTAACGGTACCCCCGCTTTGGTAATACTGTACATCTGGCGGCTAAAGAGTATCAGCTCATCCAGTGTGATTTTACGAGGTGGCATGAGCTTGTTGATCTGATCACTAAGGGACTCACCCGACTCAGATGCTGCCGGGCGTATATCCAGTGGGATCAGACCGCTACTGAGCAGCTGGGTAGCGGCTGCTTCAGCGGTGTCGGCTGTAAGCCTGCCTTCCGTTACCCGCTCCTGGCCGCGTCTGGCTCGATACTGGAATACAGCCATATTTTACTCCCCACCACCGGGTTCAAGCATGACAGATTCGCCGGCAACACGAATCACCTCTTCCAGGGTGCTAATGCCTTCAGCCGCCAGATCAAGGGCACTTTGACCCAGGGTTTTAAAGTCCGGACGAGAATGAGCCAGGTGGTGAAATTCACTGGTGTCACTGCGACGCAGGGCATCAGCCAGTTGTGTATCAATTTCCAGAAATTCAAAAATACCAACCCGGCCCTTGTAGCCGGTATTGTTACACTGCATGCAGCCCTTACCTTTGATATAGCTGCTGCCTTTGAATTTCAGCTGTGGATTGCTTTTTAGCCAGGCTTGTTCGTTGGCATCCGGTTCATGGGGCTCTGAGCAGTTGTCGCAGACTTTACGAATCAGTCGTTGTGCCAGCACGGCTTGTAATGAGGTGGCGACCAGGTAACCTGCTGCACCCATATCAATCAGGCGGTTCGCTGTGCTGACCGCGTCATTGGTGTGCAGGGTTGAAAGCACCAGGTGACCAGTCATGGCGGCACGCAGCCCGATTTCAGCGGTTTCCTGATCGCGCATCTCCCCGATCAGAATTACATCCGGGTCCTGACGTAATGCGGTGCGCAATACACCCGCAAAAGTCAGACCTATTTTGAAATTGACCTGCACCTGATTAATCCGCTGCATTCGGTATTCAACCGGATCTTCAATAGTAATGATCTTGCGTTCGGCGCGGTTCAGCTCGGCAAGAGCTGCATACAGCGTGGTGGTTTTACCACTTCCGGTTGGGCCGGTCACTAACACCATGCCATGCGGCTTGTGTATAACCCGTTTAAAGCGGGTAACCAGCTCGGTGGGCATGCCGGTGTGATCCAGATTAGTTACACCCTGAGATTGATCCAGTAAACGCATCACCACGGACTCACCGTAAATAGTGGGCATGGTGGATAAACGCACATCGATGGCGCGATCTTTGACGCGGATGTTGAAACGGCCATCCTGAGGCATACGTTTTTCCGAAATATTCAACCCGCCCATCAGCTTCAATCGGGAAACCAGCGCCGGTGCGATGCGCTTCTCCTTCATGATCTGCTCTTGCAGCACACCATCGATACGCTGGCGCAGGCGTAACACGTTTTCATCCGGTTCAATATGGATATCTGACGCTTTGACCTGAATGGCATCCTCAAACAATGACTGCAGCAGGCGAACTACAGGCGCATCTGTGACATCAGCTCCGCGAGCCAGTTGTGCCAGGTCAAAATCACTTTCTGCCAGTTCTTCACCCAGTTCTTCAGCAATGGAGCTGATTTCATCCGTGCGACGGTACATGGAATCAAAGGCATTGAGTACATCAGTTTCACGCACAATCGCTGTAGATACTGGGCGTTTCAGTAGCCGACTGATTTCATCCTGGATAAATATATCGGTTGGGTCCGACAAACCTACCAGCAGGCCATCCGGTTTATCTTCCAGCACTATGGCACGAAAACGTCGAGCCAGAGTTTCTGGCAGCAGTTTGACCGTAGCGGGGCGCAGTTGAAAATGGCGCAGATCGACGTAGGGGATTTTTAACTGCTCTGCCAAAAAGTCCATTAGCCCCTGTTCATTGATAAAGCCGAGTGTAATCAGCATGCGTCCCAGGCGGGTGCCGGTTTTTTTCTGTTCCGCCAGGGCTTTATCCAACTGGGCCGGGGTGATGACTTTCTTTTCTACCAGCAGGTCACCCAAGCGAATTTTCTGACGGCGTGGTGCAGCAGTCTGTGCAGTTATGTTGGCCTGTTCTGTCATGGCTCGCTCCTGCTGTGTTGAGTCTCAGCGTATGGATCAAGCGTCAGCGTGTGTGACTGCATAATCACTTTTTTAGCATTGTTTTTGGCCAGCGTTACGGAGCCATTATTGATTTGCAATATGGTGTAGCCATCCACTTCATCGCCCGCGGAAACTGGCTGGTTGTTGATGACAGCATAGGCCCCGCGATTACCCGTCAGAATGGCTTGCAAATGCAGGCGTGCCTGAGCCTCTTGTGCGGGCGTTAACGTTTGTGCATAACTGAAAGGCCGCAAGGGATCAGCAAAATTTAAATTACGGTCCTGTGCAGCCAAAGGGGTACCGAAAAAGAGGCACAAGCCGAATAAATAAGTGGAAAAAACTTGTTTACACACGTAGCCAGCCCTCATCCAGAGTCAGCGTATACAGTCGCAGACGAAACAGTGTATCTGGATACTTGTCACTGAGAACTTGCACTTGCTCCCAACTGATGACCCAGGGCAGTTCGCTGAGCATATCAAGGTAGCGTACCAAACCATGGTAGTTGCCGGTCAGCTCCAGCTCTACACCGCGCCGATAAACACCGGAGGCAACCTCTTCCGGTAGATCGGTTTGCTCTGTGTCTGTATCGGCTTCTGCATTACTATCAGGATCTGTTTCAGGTGCTGAAAAAACGATCTCAGTAGGAAGGCTCCGTAATGAGTGCAGGCTAACGCCTTCGGTAACGCCAACCAGTGCTCTGAGTGCACTGTTCATTTGATCGGGTGAAATGAAACGGGCAAATTCCTGGTCAAGGGCTTCACGTGCATGCAGGACTTCCGCTTCCAGGTAGGTAGCGCGCTCACGCAGTGCAATGTTTGGATCAGCCGACAGGCTCTGAAGTAATTCAGTCTCCTGTGTTTTGAGTGTATTCAGCTCTGCGTGCTGACTGGTGAGCCGTTGTGTTTGCTGCACTATCTCACGGCGGTCTGGATCAGTAAGCAAGGTGTCTGTTAGTAGCAGTACAATCAGTAGCGCGACAGCCAGCAGGATGCTGCGCTCACGTAACGAACGTTTTTCAATTTGCTGAGAGATTTGAACCCAGATTTTCATGGTGTGCTCCCTCCGTTGTCCAGGGAGCAGCCCTGAGTCTTGCACCCCGCTACCAGCCTGAAGGTTAGTGCGGCTGAATCGTCTTCACCGACATCACTGCCAGGCTGATTGATTTCCAGTGTGTGGAATACAAGACCTGTAAAAGCAGGTTCAATGCCCAGCAGATCAATATAAATGGGTAGCAGTTCGGCATTCATTACTCGACCTTGCAGCAGGATGTCCTGCCCCAGGCCTGCCAAATGAATGCCCGTAAGCCAGAGGCCGTCGGGTCTTTGGCGTGCCAGACCTCGCAGGAACTGTTCAGGATCTGCTGCGTCCAGTGGAATCAGTGCGGTTTCACGTAAAGCGCGCAAGTGACGTATTTCGTTTTCCAGCCGACGTGTGTGTTGTAACAGTCTGGGGTCTGCTTCTGGGCGGGTCATTGAGGCCAGTTCTGTCACTGTCTGACGTTGCTGATTCAGTTGAGCTGTCAGTTGCTGATTGTCCTGCTTTAAGCTGTTAAGTGAGTAGGCTGTCCAGCCGCTATAAAGCAGCATCAATAACAGTGCCACAGCGATAATGACAAGCATGTGTCTGGCGGTCAGCTGCTCACGCTTTTCATGCAGATCACTCTGATAAAGATTGACTTCCTGGCGTTGACTCATTGGCTCAGTCTCCCAATGAGTCCACCCCAGGCTAGCGGAGCAAGGTCGGGCTGAATGAGGTTTTGCTGGTTAGTATTTTGCGGCATATCTACCCGTGCCGCTTTGATACCCAGCATGTTAGTCACGGCATCCGGAAGCCAGTTGAGCTGACCGCTGCGATCAAGAAAGTGTAGCTGTCGGACGGGTGACTGACCAAAATGGCTATCGTAATAGTCCATGGTCCGCTGTACTTCGAGTGAGAACTGGTCAACGAGCTGTAGTTGTTGCATTTCGTCATCAGTTATCAGGCTGTTCAGGCCCAGGTTGATAACCCGGGTGATATAAAACTGGTCATTGCGACAGATATACAAGCGACTGTCATTGGGGTGGAAATGCACGATGCCTAGAGTGTCATTGGTTTGCAGACGCTGCTCCACAAGGTTACGCATCGCCAATTGAGCTATATCGATATAGGTGGGTCTGAGGCCAGCATCCCTGATGAGTTTGACGCGCTTTTCCAACAAGCTTCGTCGTGTAACAGCCACGAATAACTGGTTGGAGTGGCCATGGCGCCCTTCAGGAACTTCAAAAATATCACTGATGGCATCGGTTACCGGGTATTCCAGGTACTCCTGAAGCTTCCAGTGGGTAGCGGCTTTCAGGTCGGTATCAGGCACATCGGGTTTATCCATCTGGATCAGCTCAAAGGCTTCCTGTTCCAGCGTCAGTATGACGCCAGCATGCTGTAAACCCAGTTCATTAACCCAGTTTTTTAATATTTCCAGGACTTGCTCGGGAGATTGTGTGACTTCTTGTAAAGAGTGCGTCAGGCTGAAAGCATCAGGGTGGCCGGCTGGATTAGCCTGCACAAGGCATAGGGAATCACGGCTGATGCACAGGCCAGCGCGATCGGGTGTTTGCTTTACATTCCTGAGCGAGTTTATCCAACTGAGCAAGGTGTTGCTCCCAAATAGTGTCCGGTGTGCTTTCCTTGCTGATAAAATACAACCGCACTGATTTCCTGAGAGCGGACCTTTTCACTGGATGGTAAGTGTTCGATTTGATGCTGATGTTACAACGGGCTGTAGATTACCGTATGAATTTCGCTTTAAACATGATCTTTGTCAAGTAGATAACCTATTAACATGAGGTAATACATGTTTCAAAAATAGTCACGATAGTGTTGTAGTTCTTCAGCCGTCAGAATAAATACGCCATTTCCACCCTTTTCAAACTCAGCCCAGGTAAAAGGAACTTCCGGGTAGGCTTCTATTAAGTGTGCTTCACTATTGCCGACCTCAACGACTAGTAAGCCGTTGTCGGTTAAGAAATGGCTGGCTAATTGCAATATACGTCGTGTTATGACCAACCCATCTATACCCGATGTAAGCGCCATTTGTGGCTCATGCTGATACTCTTTGGGCATGTTGGTAAAATCTGCATGATCTACATAGGGTGGGTTGCTGACAATCAGATCGTAACGCTTACCGTCAAGGTTATTAAACAGGTCACTTTGAATTGTGGTTACCCGGTGCGTAAGTTCATGGCGTTTAATGTTTTTTTCTGCAACAGCCAAAGCGTCAGAGGAAAGATCTACCAAGTCAACCTGTGCCTCAGGAAACAGATAAGCGCAGCCGATGCCGATGCAGCCACTGCCGGTGCAAAGATCCAAAATCTGCTCAACAGGGCCAGGTCTGAGCCAGGGTGAAAACTGATGTTCTGTCAGTTCGGCAATTGGCGAGCGTGGAATCAGTACACGCTCATCTACATGAAATGGCATACCCATATACCAGGCTTCACCGGTGATGTAGGGTAGGGGCAGGCGTTCTTCAGTACGGCGGCGAATGAATGTGAGAATACGTTGCTTTTCGGAACTTGTCAGGCGCGCATCCAGTACTTCCGGGCTGGCATCCCAAGGCAGGTGCACAGCATTTAACACCAGTTGTACAGCTTCGTCCCACGGGTTATCGGTACCATGTCCGTAAAACAGGCTGGCCTGCTGGAAGCTACTCATGGCCCAGCGAATATAATCGCGCAGTGTGTGAAGTTCACTGGCTGGGTTATCTGTTTGAAAAGTCATGCACTGGGTTACTCTGGCTGCTATAGTTTTGCCTGAGGAGTTTACCTTAAACTCAAGTGTTGGCGCGAGCCTGGTTCATCTGCACAGCGATTTTTTTCGGTGCAGAATTTAATTGTAATAGAGTCGATATTGAGGTGGATTGATGTGGGTGGATTCGGTCACGGACTGGTTGGCGAAATTATCGATTGAGCCTACAGCACTGACGCAGTTGATCGTTGCGTTAAGTCTTATTGCCATTGCAGCGATTGTGACGCACTTTATTCTGCATCATTTGGTTCGTCGTATCATGGTGCGTTTGGCTGGAAGTGCGCAGCATATCTGGAACCGTGCACTTTTCGAAAAACAGCTTTTCAAGCGTCTGTCGTTTATTGTCCAGGCACTGATCGTACAGGTTCAGGCACAACACTGGCTGGAACCGGGTTCTGTATCCTTATTACTCATCAATAGCCTTACCCAGCTGTGGATTCTGATTTTCAGTGTGTTGGTGTTGTTCGTGATACTGGATGTGTTGCTTGAGCTGTCTCAATATAATCGTGCAACCCGAGAGCTGCCGTTGCGGGGTATCTTTCAGGGAATTAAGTTATCTGCGACCTTGCTGGCTGCTGTAATTGCCATTTCCATTCTGATTGGTAAGTCCCCACTGATTCTGTTTAGTGGTTTGGGTGCCATGACGGCGGTTTTGCTACTGGTGTTCAAAGATCCCCTGATGGGCTGGTGGCTGGTATACAGTTGTCTGCCAATAAGATGCTATCTGTGGGTGACTGGCTGGAAATGAGCCGTTATGGTGCTGATGGTGCTGTGGTTGATATCAATCTGACAACGGTGAAGGTACAGAACTGGGATAATACCATCACCACCATACCCACCTATGCGCTGATTTCCGACTCATTCAAAAACTGGCGTGGTATGCAGGAGTCCGGTGGCCGACGTATCATGCGCGGTGTACGGATTGATGTTAGTAGTGTGCGCTTCCTGACGCCGCAGGATATCGAGGCGTTACGCAAATCTAATTTATTGAATAGCTATATTGAACAGCGCCTGGCTGAAGTCGAGCGTTACAATACCGAACATGATCTGGATCTTAGCAGCCCGTTAAATGGCCGGCGTTTGACTAATATAGGCACTTTTCGTGCCTATCTGGCCGCTTATTTGAAAACCCATCCGCGAATTCATCAGCAGATGATCTTGATGGTCAGACAGCTTGAGGCCACGAGTGAAGGGGTGCCAATTCAGATATATGCTTTTACCAATACGACAGCCTGGGTAGAGTATGAGGGTATTCAGGCCGACCTGTTCGATCATGTGCTGGCGGTGATGCCGGTATTTGGTTTACGTTTACATCAATCCCCTACTGGACATGATATACGCCAGATAAAACTGTCAATTGACAAGGATGGTTTGCCCGGCGTAGATGCATGATTACGTGACTTTAGTCCTGAGTTTTGTATATCCTTAGGCTTATTAAGTAAGTGCTTTTACACCCTTGGAGCTATGCCCCGTGAGCAAGATTGCTATAACACACGATGATCAGGGATTGCCTGTGCTGATGGCGCGGCAGGCGATCTATACCAAAAGTCAGGATGTGGCAGCTTACGAGCTGTTGTTTCGAGATGAACAGGGTAATTTTGTCATGGGGTTAAAAGATGACGATGCAACGCTGGCTGTGTTGGTTAACTCCTATGCATCTTTTAGTAAGGATACTAAAGCACAACTACCCTTTTTCCTGAAGGTGACCGACAAAGTATTGCTGGATGATGAACTTCCTGATTTTCCAAGGCATTTGTTTGTGTTGGAGCTATTGGCACATACCCGGGTTACACAGGCGTTAATAGACCGTCTGGTACTTTTGGCCGGACAGGGCTACCGGTTGGCGTTGTCAGGTTTTGATCCTTCGGATACCAAGTTACACCCCTTGCTTAAGGTGGTGCATGTGTTGAAGCTGGATATTCAGTTGATTGGTTTGAGCAGAATCCCTGCGTTGGTACAAAAACTGAAGCCTTTTAATCTGGAATTACTGGCGGATAAAGTTGAAACTCAGGATGAATTTCGCCAGTGTCTGGAGATGGGGTTTGCTCTTTATATGGGTTATTTCCTCAGTAAGCCCGACTTGGTAAGAGGTAAAAAACTTCCAGGAAACAAAATGTTGCTACTGCAGGTTTTGAAGGAATTGCAGAGTGAACATGCAACAGCGGAGTCCGTTGAGCAGATAGCATTAAAAGATCCTGAGCTGACTTACAAAATCTTGCGTGTGGTTAACTCGGCTGCGGTTAATTTACGCCGTGAAGTGAACTCCCTCTCACATGCTATAGCACTTCTGGGGATGGACCAGATACGCCGTTGGGTAATGCTGTTTCTGGCCAAAAATGATAATGGCAAACCCACTGAATTAACACGAAATATGCTCATACGAGGGCGGATGTGTGAGTTGTTGGCGGAGATGCTGGAATACCCGGCACCCATGGAGTGCTTCATTGTGGGTTTGTTATCACAGATGGATGTGATGATGGATATGGAGATGGATGTGCTATTAAATGAAGTGCCGCTTCAGCACTCGGTTAAGGACGCTTTAACCAAGCGGGAAGGGCAGGCAGGTTTGGTTTTGAGCGAAGTTGAAATTTATGAGCGTGGTGAGTTTGCGCAGCTGAAGAAGCTGCTGCCTTCACAGTTTTATGAGGTTGCTTATCGTCACAGTCTCAAGTGGGCTGAGCAGGTGCTTGAAGCCTTGCAATAAGGCGTCTCCATATCAGGAGGGATGTTTTCACACCCCTCCACTCCGCTTAATCCAATTGACTAAGGTCCCTGACCGCACCCTTATCGGCTGAAGTCACCAGCTTGGCATAGGCCTTAAGTGCTGAGGATACCTTTCTGGGACGTTGCATTGCTGGCTTCCAGCCAATAGCATCCTGCTCCACACGGCGTTTGGCCAGCTCTTCGTCAGACAAGAGCACATTGATACTGCGGTTAGGAATGTCGATACAGATAGGATCACCATCTCTGATCAGTCCTATGGCACCACCTGCGGCTGCTTCAGGCGAGACATGGCCGATTGACAGTCCGGAAGTGCCACCGGAGAAGCGTCCGTCTGTCAGCAGGGCGCAGTCCTTGCCCATCCCTTTGGATTTCAAATAAGAGGTTGGGTAGAGCATTTCCTGCATGCCTGGGCCGCCTTTGGGGCCTTCATAGCGCACGATGACGATGTCACCGGGTTTAACCTTGTCCTGCAATATATGCTCAACCGCCTGATCCTGGGATTCTGTGATATGTGCAGGACCCTCAAAGCGCAGGATCGAGTCATCCACACCCGCGGTTTTAACCACGCAGCCATCTTCAGCGATATTGCCGTATAGCACGGCCAGACCACCTTCGAGCGAAAAGGCATGTTCGAGGTTGCGTATGCAGCCATTTTCGCGGTCACCATCCAGTGTCGGCCAACGCGTGGATTGACTAAAGGCTGTCTGGGTGGGGATGCCCGCAGGGCCCGCTTTGTAAAACTCCATTACGGCTGCCGAGGGGTTGCGCATGATATCCCAGGTCTCCAGTGCTTCAGCCATGCTGTTGCTGTGTACGGTTGGGAGGTCGCTGTGCAGATTGCCGGCACGATCCAGCTCGCCGAGAATGGCAAAAATACCCCCGGCACGGTGCACGTCTTCAATATGGTATTTGGGGGTATTGGGCGCTACTTTACACAACTGCGGTACATGCCGGGAGAGTCGATCAATATCCTTCAGAGTAAAGTCGATCTCTCCCTCCAGCGCGATCGCCAACAGGTGCAAGATGGTATTAGTGGAACCGCCCATGGCGATGTCCAGTGACATGGCATTTTCAAAGGCTTTGAAGTTGGCAATAGAGCGTGGCAGAACGGAATAATCATCCTGCTCATAGTGGCGCTTGGCCAGTTCAACAATACGGTGACCGGCTTCTTCAAACAGGCGACGACGATCACTGTGGGTAGCCAGGGTGGTGCCGTTGCCTGGCAGTGACAGCCCCAGTGCTTCGGTCAGGCAGTTCATTGAGTTGGCGGTGAACATGCCGGAGCAGGAACCACAGGTGGGGCAGGCTGAGCGCTCATATTCAGCGACCATTTCGTCAGAGGCTGAGTCATCAGCGGCAATGACCATAGCATCGACCAGATCCAGCTTGTGTTCGGAAAGTTTGGTTTTGCCAGCTTCCATCGGGCCACCAGAGACAAAAATGACCGGGATGTTAAGGCGCATGGCCGCCATCAGCATCCCTGGGGTAATCTTGTCGCAGTTAGAGATACAGATCAGTGCATCGGCACAATGCGCATTAACCATGTATTCAACAGAATCGGCAATAATATCGCGTGATGGCAACGAGTAGAGCATGCCGTCATGGCCCATGGCGATACCGTCATCGACAGCAATGGTATTAAACTCTTTTGCTACACCACCGGCTTTTTCCACTTCCCGGGCAACCAGTTGCCCCATGTCTTTCAGGTGCACGTGACCGGGCACAAACTGGGTGAAGGAGTTGGCAATGGCAACGATGGGTTTGTGAAAATCATCATCTTTCATGCCTGTGGCGCGCCACAGTGCACGGGCACCTGCCATGTTACGACCGGCGGTAGACGTTCTGGAACGATACTCTGGCATTGAGGGGTCCTTTGGATCGGATGGTTAAGTCTAATATTGTTCGAGTATATCAGATTCTTTGTGGCTGTCAGGCTGCCGAACGGATGACCTTGAACAAAAAACACAGGCGTTCTATGCTGCTTGCCTCCACGTCCAACAGAAGCGTTGCGCCCTATGACAATAAAAATTGATAAAAAAATAATTCGTCAGGATGCCTTTCTGCGAATCTGCATGAAAACCGGTATTCCGCTCAGTATTATCGCTGTTATCAGTCTTTGGACAGGTCAGTATGCTGGTTCAGCCGCACTGGGTATGCTGTTTATTGTGTCGGCGTCTCTGGCCATTGTGATCGGCTTGGCTTACAACATTCGTTTTGTGATGCTCTCCATTCGTGAGGCAAAGCGTCAGCAAGCTGAACAGAATAACAAGTCCTGAATTGAAAAGGTGGCGGTTTTGTTAATCATCAGTTCATTTCTATTAGAGTAAAGTGTGGCTGTTGCTGAGTTTCGGTAACATACAATCAGAAATACCGGAGGAGCCCTATGTGCAGGGGTCGAAGTGTTTTAGCTGGATACCCGCTGACAGCGTTGTTGTTTTGTTGTGTCTTGTTGGCTTTCCCGTTGATGGCTGAACCCGTCACCAGTCTGAAGCAGGCATCGGAAATTGCCTTGGAAACGTTTGCTGGTCAAGTGGTTAAGGCCGAAGAAACAGAAGTAGACCATAAACCTGTGTTTTTGATCCGCATCGTCAATGATGGGCGGGTCCGGGATGTGATGATCAACCCTGAAGACGGTGAGATACTTAACCCTTGAAAGGAACCTGGTATGAAAGCATTAGTGGTTGAAGATGATTTTAATCTGCGTCGTCAGCTAAGCCTTCAGTTAACCGAAAAAGGCTATACCGTTGAGGAGTGTGAAGAAGGTAAAGACGCCTTGTTCCTGGGGATGGAATATGAGTTCGATATTGCCGTCGTTGATCTGGGTCTGCCGGGTTTGTCGGGTCTGGATGTGATTAAAGGCTGGCGTGAGGCTAACCGGGATTTCCCAGTGTTGATTTTGACTGCTCGTGGCCATTGGCAAGATAAAGTAGAAGGCCTTGAAAGCGGTGCTGATGACTATTTGGTTAAGCCGTTTCAGCCAGAAGAACTGACAGCGCGCCTTAATGCATTGGTGCGTCGTGCGGCAGGCCATGCTAAACCCAGACTGACCTTTGGGCCCTTGATGTTGGATACGGTGAGCCGTGTGGTGCGGTTGCATGATGAGGAAGTGCGCTTAACCAGTTATGAATATCGCACGGTTGAGTATCTTATGCTGAATGCGGGTAAGACCATCTCCAAGACGGAGTTGACTGAGCATCTTTATCATCAGGATTTTGACCGTGACAGTAATGTGCTGGAAGTGTTTATCCGCCGTTTACGGCAGAAGCTGGATCCGGATCAGCAGTTACAACCTATCCTGACAGTCCGTGGGTTGGGCTATCGATTTAATCCGGAACTGAAAGACGCCTGATGCGTCAGCTATTGCCTCGTTCACTCAAGTCGCGCTTGTTTCTGGCCTCGTTGGTGGTATTGCCACTGATTATTGTGGCGGCTGTGATGATACTGCAACGAGCTCACTACGATAGCTTAGTCGCGTCTGAACGCTCTCAAGCGCAGCTCCAGGTCTATCTGTTACTGGGTTTAGCCGAACTGGATGGCGGAGAGCTTAAGCTGCCTGAGTTGTTACCTGAGCCGGGATTTTCACAGACGGGTTCCGGTGTTTACGCTTTTATTAGTAATGATCGTGAGCAGTTGTTGTGGCAGTCAGACTCATCGACACTCTTGCCCGCTGCTCAAGTAACCGAAGTACTGGGCAGTATTCCATCCCCTGGTCAGGTGCCATTTCGCTACTTGGCAGACAGTAATCTCTATCTGCTGCAATATCCGATAATCTGGGAAGGCCCTGGAGAAGAGCGCTTTTTTATGATTTCTGTATTACGCAGTGATGAGCGTTTACGCGAGCAGATGCGGGCTTTCAGTGCTCGGCTCTGGGGGTCTCTAATGGGGGTGTTGGTGTTAGCGCTGAGCATGCAATACCTCATTTTACGTTGGGGCTTGCGCCCCCTTGGGCGTTTGGCGGCTGATTTGCGCCACATAGAGAAGGGTGAGTCTGATAGTCTTTCTGGCAGCTATCCGCGTGAAGTGCAACCTGTGACTGAAAATCTTAACCAGCTGATTTTAACTGAACGTCAGCAGCGTGAACGCTATCGCAACACCCTGGCAGATTTGGCTCACAGCCTTAAAACCCCCTTGGCTGTTATTACCGGCGCCAGTTCAGAAAACCTGTCTCCTGAAGCGTACCGTAAACTGGTGGAAGAGCAGAGCCAGCGTATGGACCAGATAGTGCAGTATCAGTTATCACGTGCGGTTAAATCCAAAGGGGGATTGGCGGCTAAGCCGGTACTGGTCAGGGCGCTGGTGCAACGGGTGGCCGACGTACTCATCAAGGTGTATACCGAAAAATCGATACAGATTGATAACCGGGTAGAGGATAACGCTCAGTTTTATGGCGATGAGCGTGATTTGATGGAGTTGCTGGGTAATCTGATGGAAAATGCCTGTAAATACGGTTTGGCCCGTGTGCAGGTCACTTCATCCTCAGTTCGCAGCGGTTTGCTGCTGCTGGTCGAAGATGATGGCCCGGGAGTGCTGCCAACCCAGTCCAAGGTGATACTGGAGCGCGGTCAGCGCATTGACAGATCCATTTCCGGACAGGGTATTGGCCTGGCTGTGGTGGTAGATATACTCAGTAGTTACGATGGTGCCCTGGAAGTGGATAGCTCTCCGGAACTCAAGGGAGCCAGGTTCCGGATGTTGTTGCCTATACCGACTTGAATCAAAGCGACTTAAAGAACACCTTGGAGTTGCGTTGGAAGTTATACAGGGCCTTTTTTTCACCTGGCAGTGCATCCAGCGAGGCTTCTTTGAAGCCGCGTTCAATGAACCAATGAGCGGTACGGGTTGTGAGTACAAAAAGCTGAGTGAGCCCTTGTTCGCGCGCCTGTGTTTCGAGAGAGGTAAGTAAGCGATCACCTCGCTCGCCACCTCTGTAATTGTTATCAATAGCGACGCAAGCGAGCTCACCGGTCTGCTCTTCATCGAAAGGATAGAGCGCCGCGCAGCCGATAATGGCACCATCACGTTCGATCACGGTAAAGCGTTCAATTTCGGTTTCCAGTCGCTCTCTGGAACGACGCACCAGTATGCCTTTGGCTTCCAGTGGCGCTATCAATTCCAGTATGCCGCCAACATCGTCAATGCCAGCGGTACGTATCTGCTCATAAGACTCACGCACCACCATGGTGCCGGACCCGTCGCGGGTGAGCAGCTCGGCGATAAGTGCCCCGTCACGTTGATAACTGATCAGGTGGCAGCGAGGTACACCTTCCTCACAGGCTTCGGCAGCCGCTTGTAACAGGCGTGCGGTTTCTGTGTGTGCCTGCGATGGATCATCGAGACTGGCCAGATACTGGCTGACCCAGCGTTTGGCGGTAGCGGCCAGCAGCTCACTGCGCAAGTCACCATGGCTGTCGGTAATACCGGCTTCGCTGCCAAACAGAATCAGTTTGTCCGCGTTCAGCGCCGTAGCTGTTCGTGTGGCGACTTCTTCGACCGACAGATTAAATACTTCTCCGGTGGGCGAAAAGCCTAGATTAGAGATCAAGACAATATTGTTCAGATCCAGTTGTTTGCGAATAGCCGCATGGTCGACGCGACGCAGTTCACCGGTATGCCCCAAATCAAAACCATCGACAACACCAGCGGGTCGTGCGGTCACGAAATTACCACTACAGACACGGATTCTGGCGCCATGCATCGGTGTATTGGATAAGCCCATGGAGAAGAGTGATTCAAGGCGTGTACGTAGCACCCCAGCAGCTTCAATGGCACACTGCAAGGTGGTGGCATCGGTAATGCGCTGATGGTGGTGCAAGCGGGTGGGCAGGCCTAAGGCTTGCAACCGCTCTTCTATCTGCGGGCGGGAACCGAATACCAGTACCAGACGTACGCCGAGGCTGCTCAGCAACGCAATATCATGGACAATATGAGTCAGATTGGGATCGGCGAGGGCTTCTCCGCCAATCATCAGCACAAAGGTCTTGCCGCGATGGGCATTAATATAGGGAGATGAATGTCTGAACCAATCGATATACTGGTTGCTATTGTCTTTACTCACACTGGAACCTGATTATTATCCGCCGTTTATAAACACGAAAGTCTGCCAATATAATGCAGACTTTCGTGGTTCAGGTCTATCAGCTTAAACGCAAATGCCGCCTTAAAGGAAGATGGCACTGAGAATAAAGAAGATCACAATCGATAAAAAGGCACCAGCTGGCAGGGTAACGATCCAGGAAATAAAGATAGTGCCGATAATACGCAGGTTGAGTGCGGCCATACCTCTGGCAAGGCCAACCCCCAGCACCGCGCCTACCAGGGTATGGGTGGTGGATATGGGCAGGCCTGTTCCGGAAGCCACCACGACGGTAGCGGCCGCCGCCAAGGTGGCGGCAAAGCCCCGGCTGGGGGTCAGTTCAGTAATGTTCTGACCGACTGTGGCAATCACCTTGTGGCCATACATGACCAGTCCGGCAACAATACCGATACCACCGAGAAGCAGTATCCAGGCGGGCATCACCGAACGGGCCGCGACTTCTCCCCCTGATTGTACTACCCCGACAACAGCGGCCAGCGGACCTACAGCATTAGCGACATCGTTGGAGCCGTGTGCAAAGGCCATAGCGCAGGCGGTAAACAGCATGAGGATGCCGAAAATCTTTTCAACATTGGTAAAGTGAAAATCCTTATCGTCAGCGGCTGAATACTTGACCTTGCGGATCATCAAAATGCCGATGAACATGGCGATAAAGCCACCACAACCGAGGCCATGCTGCTTTCAAAAAAACTCAGGTCCAGGCCTACATGCTTCAAACCTTTGGTGAAGGTCACCATGGAGATAATGAATCCGACCAGGAATATATAAAAGGGCACCACGCGTTTGGCGTTAGAGAAGGGGTCGTCGGTGCTAAGGATCAGGTACTGCACACTGCGGAACAGCCAAAAGGAGATAAATCCGGCGGTCACAGGTGAAATCACCCAGCTGGCAATAATTGTCCAGATTTTATTCCATTGCACTGCATCCACGGATATACCTACAGCGGCAAACCCTACGATGGCACCAATGATTGAGTGGGTTGTTGAAACCGGCCAGCCGAAATGGGTAGCAATCAGCAGCCAGATACCGGCTGCCAGTAGTGCGGACATCATCCCGAAGACCAGCAGGTCAGGAGAGTCAGCTAATAATCCGGCATCGGTAATACCACTGCGGATGGTTGATGTGACTGCACCACCTGCCAGATAAGCACCGGCAAATTCGAAGATGATAGCGATAATAATCGCCTGTTTCAGGGTGATGGCCTTGGAGCCGACCGATGTGCCCATGGCGTTGGCCACGTCGTTGGCACCGACACCCCAGGCCATAAAAAAGGCAAAGAGGCAGGCCAGAACAATCAGAATTGTGCCGTGTTGTGCTAATACGTCCATAACGTCTCGCGTATATTCAGGTTAGCGGGCTAGCAATAGTTGCAGTCGGCTGCCGACATGCTGTGCGTAGTTGGCAAGATCACCTATGTCATCAATGATGCGATAGAGGAAAATCACATCAACGGCGTACATATCTCGCTCAACGGCAAATAACGAGGTGCGCAGTTTTCGCTCCAGTTCGTCATTCTCATGTTCAAGGCGGTCGAGCTCATCGATCAGCTTTTCTACCACTTTGACTTCATGTCCGCGAAATCCTGCCGCCAGAAGTTCATCCAGCTCATTCAGCGCAATCACCGCCTGCTCAGTCGTTTGAATAGCGGTATCAAGAAAGTTGACCATTTCGGCCTGAATGGTTTCGGGTATCTGCATTTTGCGTCCCAGCATCATGCCGGCGATATCCTTGGCGCGATTAGCGACCTTGTCCTGCATGCGTAACAGGTCGAGCAGATCCGTACGGGGGACAGGAAGAAACAGGTTGCTGGGCAGGTTCTGACGTATGGCACGCTTCATATCATCGGCTTCACCTTCAATAACGGCGATGCGATGCTGCACGGCGGCGGCGGTATCCCAGTCATTGTTGAGTACAGCTTCAAGAAAAGGTTTGAGTTCAGCGGCCGCTTCCTGGGCTTTGGCAATGTGCTCCTGCATTGGCTTGAACGGCGATCGGGCAAACATTTGCAGGATCGGGTTGTTGCTCACCATAAGGACTAACCTGTGTTTGTGAAAAGACACGCCGATTATAAGGGTCATAGTCATAATTATGTAGTAAAAACGTCATAAATTTGTAATCAGCTGTTTGCTTGGGCTGCGTATCTTTCGGGCTGCTGCAAAGGCGGCAGGTCTGATATGCTGTAAATTATTTATGAGCGTTTGATAGCGGGAGTCGCGACGTGTCCGATAACAATCCACTTTCCCAGTTGCCCGATATTCTTCAGTCCGTGGCTGAAAAGCCCTGGAGTCAGCTAGAGTCTCATGCGTCACTGCTGGCGCAGCAAGATTCGGATTTGTTGCAGGAGCTGTGTCGGGTGCTGGCCATCAGTGACTTTGTCGCTGATCAGCTGACACGGCGTTCTGAATGGCTGGAAGGTTTGCTGGATCAGGGTGATGTATTCACGTCTTATCAAGATGGCTGCTATGCAGAGCGACTGGCAGGGCGCTTGGCTGAAGTGGATGATGAAGCCATGCTGCACCAGCAACTGCGTCGTTTTCGTAACTACGAATGGTACGCCTGATCTGGCGTGACCTGACCCGGCGTGCGGATATGCGCGAAACCACCCGTGACCTATCCCATCTTGCTGGTGCCTGCATTGATGAAACCCTGAAATGGCTTTACCAGCGAGCAATAAAGCGCTGGGGGGTGCCTTTATCCGGATCCGATGCGCAGCCGCAGCGACTGGTTGTGCTGGGTATGGGCAAACTCGGAGCGAATGAACTCAACTTGTCTTCGGATATTGATCTGATGTTTTGTTTTCCAGCTAATGGAGAGACGGATCACCCAACGCAATCGCTGGAGAATCAGGATTTTTTCATTCGTCTGGGGCAAAAATTGATTCAGGCCCTGGATAACCAAAACGCTGAAGGCTTCGTCTTTCGGGTAGATATGCGCCTGCGTCCGTTTGGCACAGCGGGCCCACTGGCGGTCAGCTTTACCGCCATGGAGCATTATTATCAGGAACAGGGTCGTGACTGGGAGCGTTACGCGATGATCAAGGCGCGGCCGGTTGCTGGAGATATTGCGGCGGGTGAGCAGTTGATGCAGCAGCTGCGGCCGTTTGTCTACCGTAAGTATATCGATTTCAGTGCGTTTGAATCCCTGCGCGATATGAAGTTGATGATAAACCGTGAGGTGCGTCGCAAAGGCTGGAGCAGAATGTGAAGCTGGGTTCTGGTGGTATACGTGAAATAGAGTTTATTGCCCAGGCCTTTCAACTGATCCGGGGAGGACGAGATCTGGCACTGCAGCAACGAGAGCTGTTGAATATCCTGCCGCTTCTGCCGGAGTATGTGGGTATGCCGGAAACTGCTGTGCAAGAGCTGGTGGATGCTTATGTGTTCCTGCGCAATACCGAGCATGCTATTCAGGCCATCGCTGATAAGCAGACTCAGGAGTTACCCGGTGACTCTCAGGGGCAGGCGCGCATTGCGCTGGCGATGGGGTGTGCAGACTGGGACAGTTTTCAGCAGCAACTGACAGCGCATCGCCAGGCCGTATCCCGGCATTTTGCCGATGTGATTGCGCCCGCTGAGGTTGACGACGATCAGGCTGAGTCCAGTGATGCTGGCGAATGGAAAGCCCTGATCAATGATGAGCTGGATCAGGATCAAGCACTGCAATTATTAGCGCGAAAAGGCTTTGCTGACGCTCAGTTTGCTTTGAAGCAACTGCAATCCTTACAGCAGTCCCGTGCTATGCAGATGCTGCAGCAGGTAGCCAAAACCCGGTTACTCCATGTTTTGCCAGCCTTGCTCGAAGCGGCAGGGCAGTGCAGCAATGCTGAAGTGACCCTGGAGCGGGTGTTGCTGTTAATTCAAGCCGTTTTGCGCCGCTCAGCCTATCTGGTATTGCTCGCTGAAAACCCTAGTGCAATGCAGCAACTGGTCAGGCTTTGTTCATCCAGTGCCTGGTTTGCAGCGCAATTGTCCAAACAACCGGTATTGCTGGATGAGTTGATCGACCCACGCACGCTATTTACCCCACCCGACAAAGCTCGCTTGCAAGCTGAACTGGCACAGCAACTCTTGCGTGTTCCGGAAGATGATATGGAGCAGTTGATGGAAACCTTGCGCTATTTCCATCATGCCCATGTGTTGCGTGTGGCGGCATCCGATATCACCGAGGCGCTACCCTTAATGAAGGTCAGTGACTATCTGACCTGGCTGGCTGAGACTCTGCTGGAGGCTGTGCTGCAAAGTGCCTGGCGGATGTTGACGGAGAAACACGGCGTACCGATGCGGGAACCCGGAGAGCCCTGTGATCCCGACTTTGTGGTGGTGGGGTACGGTAAAATGGGTGGCATTGAGCTTTCCTATGGTTCAGATCTGGATCTGGTGTTTATTCATGATGCCGACCCGGATTTAAATACCAATGGTGATAAATCGGTACCCAATCCGGTGTTCTTTAATCGCCTGGGGCAGAAAATGATTCACTTCCTCAATACCTTCACGCCGTCAGGTCAGTTGTATGACATAGATATGCGTTTGCGGCCATCGGGTAACTCCGGGTTGCTGGTGTCCGGATTGAAGGCTTTCAGACAGTATCAGCAGAAAGAAGCCTGGACCTGGGAGCATCAGGCACTGGTCAGAGCCAGGGTTGTTGCCGGAAGTCCGGCATTGGCAAAGCGTTTTGAGCAGGTCAGAGCTGAGTTATTGTCACAGCCACGTGACCGGGCAGTGTTGCTGGAACAGGTGTGCCGTATGCGTGAGAAAATGCGCCAACACCTGGGTAGCCGGAGTACGGATGACAGCGACAGTTTTGACTTGAAACAGGACCGGGGCGGTATTGTTGATATTGAGTTTATGGTGCAGTTTCTGGTATTGAATCATGCCTGCGAATACCCGGATCTGCTCACCTACACTGACAATATTCGTATTCTGGATAGTATCGAAGCCAATGGATTGCTGGCCGCCGAGCAAGCCGGGTCTTTACGTGATGCTTATCGGGTGTTGCGATCTGTGGGTCATCGTCAAGCGTTGCAGGAACAGTCCAGCAGTGTTGTTGCCGATGAAGAGTTAACCCGGTACCGACAGCAGGTAGCGGCTATCTGGGATGAAGTGATGTGCTGATCAGTTGGAAATTAGATGGGCTGATATAAGAATCAGCCCATCAATACCCGGTTTCAGATCCGGGTCAGCCAGCCGTGGGTATCTTCAGCCTTGCCCCATTGAATATCGTTGAGTGCCTGGCGCAGTTTGCGCGTTGTCTCTCCAACACCACCATGGCCTACGGCATATTCCTTGCCTGGTAAATCAGCGTACCTACTGGTGCCAGTACGGCTGCTGTACCCGATAGTGCTGCTTCACAGCCTGGCTTGGCGGCGCGTTGCAGCAGCTCGTCGACAGTGATTTCACGTTCACTCACCTGCATGCCCATGTCCTGCGCCAGAGTCAGTATGGATTCACGGGTGACGCCATGCAGGAAGCTTTCATCCAGGGCTTTGGTAATAATTTCATTACCATCGATCAACAGAAAGTTAGCCGCACCGGTTTCCTGTACATCACCACCCGGACAGAAAAGTACCTGATCAGCCTGTACTGAATCACGTGCCCGCATGATTGGTTGTAGCGCGCTGGCATAGTTACCACCGCTTTTGATCATGCCCATGTGTGGCGCACAACGCATCCCCTGATCTTCAAGCAACAAGCGTAGCGCCTTGTCACCACCAGCAAAATAATCGCCAACCGGCGAAACCAATACATAAAAGCAAGACGTTACCGAAGGCACCGCCGCTTTGCCGATGGCAGGCTCTGTACCGAAATGTGTCGGACGAATATACAGAGAGCCCGGTGGTGCTGGCACTTCATCCGCAAAACGTGCCACGGTATCCTTGATCATCCGGGCAACACTCGCGTCATCCAATGCAGGTAAACCCAAGAGGCGAGAGCTTTGGGATAAGCGTGCAATATTGCGGTCCATACGGAAAATATTCACCGATCCGTCCGCATGGCGAAAGGCTTTCAAACCTTCAAAGCAGGTGCTGGAGTAATGCAGCACATGCGCACCTGGGTGCAGGCTGATACTGTCACTGCTGACCATTTCCGGGACACTCCAGTTTGAGCCATCAAACCAGGTGATCGCCATTTCAGGCATGAAAACGGTACCAAATGCAGCAGCCATGAATAAATCCTCAAGAAGGTGTTACTGAACAAAGAATCTATCGATTGTAATCATACCGTCCGCTAAAGGGAATTGCCTGAGGCGTCTGGGCGTTAAATTTACCGCAAAGCTGTGGCTTTTCAGGTCTGGCTGGTATCATTAGGTATATTTTAAGCACAAAACATAATGGATAACGCAGTGAGCGTAGTTTGGATAATTCGTGACGCCAAGCCGGGGCATTACAGTCAGTGCGAAGGGCTGAGCAATGCGCTGGTTGAGCGCGTACCTGGCTTGAGGGTTGAAACGCTTGACCGACTTGGACCAACACAACTGCTAAAAATCCTGCTAACGCGTAACCTGCCGCCAGAACTAGAGTCTCTTCGGGACAGGGGAGCTCCCAGACTGTTGATTGCAGCGGGCCATGCAACCCATTTTACCCTGTTAGTGCTGGGTTGGCTGATAAGGGCGAAAACCCTACTGCTGATGAAGCCCAGCCTGCCTTGCCGACTGTTCGATCTTTGCCTGATACCCGTACATGATCAGCCTGCTGAAGCCGATAATATTATTGGCACTCAGGGGGCTTTAAACCCCATGCGATCCGGTATAAAAAAATCAGGGCAGGGGGTGATTCTTATAGGTGGACCTTCAAAGCATCATGATTGGGATGAGCAGGGTTTATTGCAGCAACTCGAAAAAATCACCCAATCACCTGAAGTATACTGGACCCTGACCACCTCACGGCGAACACCGGCATCGACACAAAACCGCATAAGCGAGCTTAGAAATATCGACTTCATCCCATTCGAGTCTACTGCACCTGGCTGGGTAGCCCAACAACTGGCTGCTGCCGAGTATGCCTGGGTGACAGAAGACAGTGTGTCGATGATTTATGAAGCGCTGACCGCCGGCTGTGCCGTGGGTATAATCAAAGTGCCAGGTTCAACTGATAAGCCCAATCGCTTGGTGCGTGGATTGAATGCATTGGTGCAGCAGGGGCAGGTGAGCGTTTACAGTGATGAGAAGGATCCGGATCTGCAGCGTCCGGCTGAAGTATTCAATGAAGCACAGCGCTGTGCACAACTGGTTATAGATAGAGGCTGGTTATGAAAGTTGTACAAGTTCTACCAGCGCTGGAGCTGGGAGGGGTCGAGCGTGGTACTCTGGAAATTGCCAAGGGATTGGTAGAAGCGGGCCATGAGTCCGTCGTGGTATCGGCAGGTGGTCGTTTGGTCACTGAACTTGAGAGCACTGGAAGTCGGCACGTTGGCTGGGAACTGGGCAAAAAATCTCTGCTGACATTGTTGCAGGTGCGCCCTTTTCGGCGTTGGCTGGAACAGGAGCGGCCCGATATTATCCATGTACGTTCGCGCATGCCTGCCTGGATCGTCTGGCTGGCATGGCGAGGTATGAATCCAGCTACAAGGCCGCGTTTTATCACCACCCTGCACGGGATGCACTCCGTAAACCGTTACAGTGCCATTATGGGTAAGGGCGAGCGGGTGATCGCTGTTTCCGAAACCGCCAAGCGCTATCTGCTGGATAATTTTCCCGAGGTTGATCCAGCTAAAGTTTCAGTCATTCATCGGGGGATAGATCCAGAGGAGTTCCCCCGCGGGTATCGCCCATCAGATACCTGGCTGCAGCAATTCTATGCTGAGAATCCACAGACGCAGGATAAGTTTCTGATCTGCTTTCCGGGACGCATCACCCGCTGGAAAGGGCATCTGGATCTGGTTAAGGTAATTGATCAACTCAAGGAACGGCTACCCAATGTACATGTGTTAATAGTAGGTAGTGACCCCAAGGGAAAGTTTCTGGCCGAAGTTAAGAGCGCTATAAAAGCGCGATCGTTAACTGAATACTTTACCTTTCTCGGTACCCGCTCGGACATGAAAGAGCTTTACGCCATTAGCGATGTCATGCTGTCGCTGACCAGTACCACAGCTGAAGCCTTTGGTCGAACTGTTGTTGAATGCCTGTCGATTGGAACACCGGTTGTGGGGTATGCCCATGGGGCGGTAAGCGAAACACTGGGGGAGTTGTTTCCTTTTGGAAGAGTAAATACGTTAGATATCGAAAGCCTGGTACAAAAAACTATTTGTTTTGATTCTAATAGCTCGAATAAAATCCAAGATAATACTGTTTTTTTAAAGGACAGAATGATAGCTGAGACGCTAGCTTTGTATAAAAAGAGTATATGATCTTAATTCATATAGTTGTGTTTTTTTAAAAAGGTTTATGTAATGTTAGATAGGGTCAGTTTTTTTGATAGTAAAAAGGCCAGAAAAATTCATATATTTTTTATTGTTATATTGATTGCTTCTATTTTTGTTGGTTTTAATTATCGAGTTCCTTTGGTTTATGGTGCATTGTTAGGATTATATTTAATATTTTTTAAACTTGATGATAATTTATTGGTGGTTTTTAGTAAGGATTTAGTATGGTTTTTGTCATTGTTGTTGTGGTTTATTTATTATCTGTTCCATGGGTTGCTTTATGGTGATGATGTAAGTGTGATTGGACGAGAAACCATACCTTTATTTATATTTTTATTTTATGTGTCACTTTTTTATTTCTCAAAAATAAAAATTGACCTTTTTTTAGTTTGTGTTTCTGTGTCGCTTGTTTTGGGTGGTATTAGAACTTTTTATAATGCTTATTATTTAGATCTATCAAGGCCATCTTTCACATATCAACCAATAATAGATGCTCATATTCATTTGCTTGGCTCTATGATATGCCTCTTTTATTTTAATGTATTTCAATCCAGGCCGCTTAATTATTTGCTTTTATTTGCGTTTATTATAGGGTTGGTCTCTGCTATTTTGACAGAGACTAGAGGTATTTATCCAGCCTTGGTTTTTTTGATGATTACGTATATTTATAAACGAAATTTTTTTAAAGGGAAAAATATTATTTATGTTTTTCTAGGGGGGCTGGAATTTTATTTTTGGTATTTTCTGGGAAGATTGGTGATAGGGTTGTTTCTCAAACTGCGTATGAGATGAATGAAATATTTCAGGGGAATTTAGATACAAGCATAGGCTTGAGATTGCAAATGTGGGATGTTGCATTGAGAGCCGGCTCTGAAAACTGGTTATTTGGGATAGGGAAAAGTGATGAAAAAAGAAGAGATATTACTTCTGCTATCATTCATGATAAAAACTATGATTCAGGGCTGATGTATCAACACCATAATTTCCATAATGATATTTTGGATCACTTTTTTAAATATGGTTTGATTGGAGTTTTGTTACTAATATTTGTATTTGTTGCACCTATTGTAGGTTTAAACAGAAAGTGGCGAATCTATATGTTGACTATATTAATAGTATTCATTTTTGCTGGGTTGACTGTTAACTTTTTTGAGCATAGGCGGGCATTTGTGATCTATTTTATTCTTGTCGCTATTTTAAGGTACTTAAGTACTGATGAAGGTGGTCGTAGTGAAACTATACAATAAATTATTTCGCTCTACTGGTGATTTTTTACGCTCTATAGTTGTTAGTCGATCAAAAACATTACCCCTAAAAAATGTTAAAAATATTGGGCGTGGAAAACATTTTTTTTTGATTGGCAGCGCACCTTCTGTTAATTTGCTTGATTTAAAGAATCTTTACGATTCAGGTGTTGATTTTGGTTGTGTGAATCTTAGTTATCGTTGTCTGGGTGAGAATAAAAAAATTCCATATCACTTTGTTTCAGATGAGGATTGTTATAATAATTACGCCGCTGAATTTGAATTTTTAGATGTGGGTATGAAATTTTATCGGGCATCTTTTAGAGATAAAGATGCCATTTCTGTTTCTTATAGAAAAGGTGGAATATTAAAGCGTGGATTTCAGGAAAATGTTGAATATGGTATTGGTAATGATTCAAATGTAATGCTTTTTGCTATACAGATTTTATATTATCTTGGTTATGATGTAGTAAATGTAATTGGTTGTGACCTTGATTATAGTCAATCAAAAAAATATGCATATGATATGTGTGATAAAGACTCTATACATGAATTACATGATTCAACTAGTGTTAAAAGAAAAGCAATGAAGAATGCTAATAGTGAGTTTTTAGAAGCCGGGCGTGTTTACAGTCAAGATAGTCGTATGATTAGGAATTGTAGTCCAGTAGGTAATTTAAACTCTATACCACGCTGTGAGTATAAAGTGGCATTAGAAGAAGCGATTAAAGCGATGTTGAAAGTATGAAAATATTGCATGCATTATATTCAGATAGAAAAGGTGGCTTGGAGCGTGCATTTATCAATGCGACTAAGGCTATGTTGGGTTTGGGGCATCAGGTTGAGCTGTTGCTTCCCAGGCAGGCACCATTTCTGAATGAGTTAGATCATCCTCTGCCTCATCATGACTTCAAAAGTGCTGGATACTATAGCCCAAGTGCATGGCTTCGGTGCCATCTGTTGCTGAGAAAAATAGCTCCTGATTTGATTGTTACACACAATTCTCGTGCAACCAGTATATTGGGCAGGGCTTCATTTGGGCTAAACATCCCGCATTTGGCATTTTCTCATAGTAATAAAACCCACAGATTCAAATCTGCTGATCATCTGGTTGTGCTCACCGAGGATATGAAACAGAATTTTATATCCTCTGGAAGAGCAGGTGAAGCAATCAGTATTTTTCCAAATATAATAGAGTATATACCAGAGCTGCCACCCTATACTGAGCGGCAAGATACTGCACCAGTACGTTTGGGTTTTGTCGGGCGTTTGAATGAAGAAAAAGGGTTGGAAGATTTACTTCATGCAATGGCTTTGTTAAAGGATAGTTTTTCGCTGGAATTGTATATTGCAGGTAGTGGACCGGATCAGTTGGCTATTCAAAAGCTGGCCGGACAGTTAGGGATTTTAGAGAATATCCACTTTGCAGGTTGGATAGAGGAGATTGCCGGATGGTTGTCGGAAATAGATCTTGCGGTCTTACCCTCAAGATATGAACCGTTCGGAATTGTGGTGCTAGAAGCGGCGGCCTATGGTTGTCCGGTAATATCAACATCAGCTTCCGGGCCTGCCAGTCAGATACGTGATGGTGTGGATGGCTGGCTGGCTGAGCCGGGTTCACCTCAAAGCTTAGCTTTAAAAATCAGTACAGCTATAAATAATAAGCAGCAATGGCCAGATATACGTAACTCTGCATATTTGCGTGCTCAATATTATTTAATGAGCAACAGACTCCTTGATTTTGAACAAATTTTGATGAAGGTAAAGCATAGTTGAAGTACATAGGTTATATTGGAGTGGCCAGATGTTAGATTTAAGTACAGCTAAGCTTGTTGGAAAAAGCCGGTTCAGGAAGTGTTTCCTGCATCCAAATAATATCGACTATGTAATAAAGGTTCAGCATTTAAATAAATCAGATTGTGACTGTGCCGATTCACCTCATAATAGAGAGCTAGAGTTTCATTCAAAAATCACAGGCTGTCTTGATTTTTTTCCAACATTTATAGGTGTGGAGGAAACAAACTTTGGTCAAGGTCTGGTGTTTAAGAGAATTTCAAATGTTGATGGTAGCGAGCCAATTCATCTGTTTGATCAATACAGGGATAAAAAAATACCACGATTATTCATTTTACAAATTAAAAATATGATGAATCAGCTTGAAAAAGATGCTTTGCTTACCTGTGCGGTTAATCCTGAAAATTTATTGATTGTAAAAGATTATGAAGGTGAGAAATTGGTTTCTTGTGATACTAAAGTTATAACTATTAAAGAATGGCTTCCCCTAAGCAAAATCAGATTTTTTAGGTTATTGAAAGTTAAAAGAAGAAATAAAAGATTGTTTGATTTTTATAGTAAAAGTGTATTGGATTGACGCTTATTTATTTTTTTGATTATTTTTATAATACTCATATAGTTTTATCTGCCTTAGGAAACGGCTATAGGCATAATTTATTGCATAAATATAGCCAATCAACCCCTTACGCCAATAACCTTTGAAAAAGTAGCGCTTAATAAACGACAGCCAGAATTCAAGCAGGATACGTGCTACAGAGGGCTTTCTGCCCTTGTCGACCATGTCCTGTACCTGAGCATCAGAGTAGGCGTTCATTTTTTCAACACGGTGGGCAAAGCTGCGTATGGATGCATGGGCTATTTTGCCGTGTAGTTTTTCCACTTGGCTGTCTGGTTGCATGATTACACGATCATGCACGGGGCTATCGCTATAGCGACCTTTGGATTTTCGATACAGACGTACAGGTTTGTAGGGCGTATTGGGGTTCAGTTCTTCGGTGGGATAGATGATGTCGTGTATAGCGATCTGGTAGCCATCAGCCAGTTTTTGAGGTTGCTCAAAATGTTTGGCTATCTCGCTGCGGAGCGATTCCGTTACGCGTTCATCGGCATCCAGATTGAGCAACCAGTCGTTGTGCGCCTGTTCTTCCGCGAAACGTTTTTGCTGTCCGTAACCCGGCCAGGCATTGTACATAACCCGGGCACCCAGTTCGCTGGCCAGCTCAACTGTGTTGTCCTGGCTGCCTGAGTCGATCAACACCACCTCATCCACCCAGTCAATAACACTGCGTATGGCCGCTGTTATCCTGTCGGCTTCATTCAGGGTGATGATAATGACGCTGATTGGCAGCTTTTCCATAGGATTTTTAGCCTCTCGCCACTTGTGTGTAGGTGGCGATATATTGATTCAGCACGGGCTCTGCCGTGTAACGAGAAAGCAGCTCCTGATAGCCTTGCGTGATCAACGCCTGCTTAAGGTTCTCATCAGTTGCCAGTGACATTACGGCATTTTTTAATGCTGTAGCGCTATGTTTTTCATACATCAAACAGGTGCGGTTGTGTTCAGTAATGGCAAGCGCTCCCTGAGAGTCTGAGGTTATCAGCGGTAGCTGATGTGACCAGGCTTCCAGCAATACGCTGCCAAAGGGTTCATGTCGCGAGGGCACCAGGAAAATATCACTGATATAACAGAAGGTAGAGATATTGTTCTGCCAGCCGGTAAAGATCACACGTTGCTGCACACCGAGTGTTTCTGTGAGTTGTTTTAAGCTGGCTTCTTCTGGACCGGTGCCGACAATCAGATATACATAGTGCTCTGGTAGTAGTTTGAGCGCCTCGATAGCGGTATCCAATCCTTTGACACCATGTAATCTGGCCGGTGTGATAATGACCGTTTTATCAGCTAATCCCATCTCATCTCTAAGTCGTTCGGACACTATCGGGTCATTGGCCGCTGGTAAGTTAACGAAGTTGGGTATGCAGGAAAGGCGCTCAGGGTTCCAGCCTGCCTCTCGAATGTGTTGGCATATATCCTCGGTTGCACCGACCAACCAGTCCATACTTTTATAGTTTTTCAGGGCGTAGTAGCCGCCCAGTCGACCTATTTTGACGCCGTGGCTACTTTTCGGGGTCAGGCTGGCCGCTCGGTTCATCCAGCATTGGATTATATCGGCTTTTTCCAGGTGGGAGATTTTTTTGATCTGGTAGCGGGTGATCAGATCAAAGCTGGAGCGAAAGCCCAGAGCATAGGTTTTGATGTTGCTATGGCATAGTTGCTCTTCCAGCCAGGACCCCTTGCGGACCAGTGCAATAACCTCAATGCCTTCAAAGAGGTTCAGCTCAATACAGAATCTCAGAAAGTGTGCTTCCGCACCACCAGCATGTTGAGCACCGCAGATCTGGATGACTTTCATGGCACTTTACTCTCGGTTTGTGGCGGGTTTCGGTACAGATAATTTTTACCCTTGGGGTGGCTCTTGAAGCGCCGATGAACCCACATATATTGAGCTGGGTCTTTGCGTATAGCGGTTTCGATAGCCCGGTTGATCAGGCTGGCATCTTCTTGCAGGTCGCCCGTTGGAAAGGGTTCTATGGCGGGGTAAAGTTCCAGTTCGTATTGGCCGTTTTCGGTGCGATGCTGTGCGAGCATTAGGATGGGAGAAGCATTTAGTTTTGCTAGCCGGGTGGTTGCCGTTAATGTAGCAGCAGGGACACCAAAAAAAGGTACAAATACAGACTGCTTCATGCCGAAGTCCTGATCCGGCGCATACCAGATAATCTCATTATTTTTCAATTTTCGGATCACGCTACGAAAGTCAGAACGGTCGATATTATGGGTGAAACGTGCCCGTCCATTGTAAATGATACGATCAAGCAATGGGTTGTTGTTGGGGCGGTAAAGGGTGTTCAGTGGGTAGTGAAAGGAGAACAGCAACCCGCCCAGATCCAGGGTTGAAAAGTGCGCACCAAGCATGATCACACCCTTGCCTTGGGCGAGCGCGGTATCCAGGTGTTCGCGGCCTTTTAGCGTCACGCGCTGCTTGAACCATGATTCCGGTGCCCACCAGGCCATGGCAGCTTCCATTATGCCTATGCCGTTATGGCGAAATACATCACGGAACATTTTTTGATGCTGAGTTGCATTGAGGCCAGGGAAGCACAGGTGCAAGTTAGTGTGGGTGACGTGGCGGCGCTCGCGGGCGAGGTGGCTGAGTAGCCAGCCAAATCCGGCGCCAATACGCAGTTGCCAGCGATACGGAAGGTAGACAAGCAATCGCAGCAAACCCACCCAGGTTAGTGTTGGCCAGAGGCTGGGTTGTTTCAGTATCTGCAGGAAGTTATCGTTGGCTGCCACGGGCTGTTTCACTGATTCAGAACAAAAGATGCTACATTCTAACCTGATATCTGTGGCGTGTGCAGTTATACTACGGCTTTTGTATGAGTCACCGCTAAGAGAGAAGTATGCAGAAAAATACAAATATTCAGGTTGCATCGGGTTGGGATGTGTACAAACGCTTGCTTAGTTATGTGCGTGGACACTGGCCGATGTTTATACTCGCGTTTAGCGGTTTTGTGCTCTATGCCGGTTCCCAGACAGCGGCGGCCAAATGGCTGGAGCACTTCATCGATGCGGTTGAAAAAGGCAATTTAGATCATCGCATCTGGTTGGCGCTGGCGATCATTGCGATCTTTTTTGTTCGGGGTATAGGGACGCTGCTGGGTAACTATGGGTTTTCTTATGTTGCCCGTGCTGTCGTCAGTCGTCTGCGTTGTCAGATGTTTGATCATTTATTGGTGCTACCCTGTGCTTTTTATCAGCAGCATACTTCGGCGGAGCTATTGTCGCGTCTGACTTACAATGTAGAACAGGTGACGGGAGCGGCAACCGACGCTCTGAAAACCGCTGTGCGAGAAGGGCTCACAGTAGTTGGCTTGTTTGGTTATATGTTGTTCCTTAACTGGAAGTTGACTATGTTGTTTGTGGTGGTGGCACCCTTGGTGGGTGGCGTGGTTGCGCTGGCTTCCAAGCGCCTGCGTCGTCTCAGTCACGGCATTCAAAACTCGGTAGGCGATATTTCTTCAGCGGCATCAGAAGCAATCAAAGGTTATCAGGTTGTACGTATATTTGGCGGTGCCGAGGCTGAACGTACCCGCTTCAATCGCGTATCTGAGCGTAACCGGCGTCAGTTTATGAAGATGGTAGTTACCCAGTCGATCACCACACCAGTGGTACAGATGCTGGTAGCGGCTGTGGTGGCGTTGTTGACCTATATTGCCATGTCACCGGCATTGGTTGCGTCTATGACGACGGGCCAGTTTATTGCTTTTATCTCAGCGGCTTCGTTAATGGCCAAGCCTATCCGTCAATTGACTGAAATTAACAGCACGATACAAAAAGGTATTGCCGCAGCAGAAAGCTTTTTTACACTATTTGATGAGTTGCCGGAAAGTAATACCGGTTCAGAAGAGCTGGTAACCGCTAACGGACGTGTCGAGTTTAAGTCAGTTTCTTTTACCTACCCCAGAGTGATGAACCCGCTTTAAAGCAGGTCAGCTTTCGTATTGAGCCGGGTGAAACGATCGCGCTGGTAGGGCGCTCAGGCAGCGGTAAGTCGACGCTTGCCGGTTTGCTGCCGCGTTTTTATGATGTGGTTGATGGTGAAATTCTGCTGGATGATCGCCCACTCTCCTACTATACACTCGACAGTCTGCGCAGCCAGATAGCCTTGGTAAATCAGCATGTGGTGTTGTTTGAAGGCAGTATTGCTGAAAATATTGCCTATGGTGCGTTGGCGGGAGCCTCTGATGACGCCATTCGTGCGGCAGCAGATGCCGCCATGGTGTCAGAATTTGCGGATCGTTTACCTTTGGGGCTGAATACCCTGGTTGGTGAAAATGGCTTGTTGCTATCGGGTGGGCAGCGTCAGCGTATTGCCATAGCACGGGCGATTCTCAAGGACGCCCCTCTGTTGATACTGGATGAGGCAACATCCGCTTTAGATACAGAATCGGAGCGCTATATTCAAACCGCACTTGAACATGTGGTTAAGGATAGAACCACGCTGGTGATTGCGCACCGATTATCGACGATAGAACGCGCTGACCGCATTCTGGTTATGGAGAACGGTGTGGTGATCGAGCAGGGCAATCATGCCGAGCTGCTGGCGCAAGGGGGCAGTTATGCGCGCCTTTACAATATGCAATTTAATCCTTAGTGGGTGATGGGGTCGATGAAAGGTTTGTCTGCGCTGGGTGAAACCGCCAGCAAAGTCTGGTTGTTACTGCTGGTCAATGCGCTTCTCTGGACATTACTGCCCTGGCTGGTAGCCTACAGTTTGCCACTGGATGTGGTGGAAGGGTTATTCTGGGGACAAGAATGGCAGTGGGGCTATTACAAGCATCCGCCGCTTCCCGCCTGGCTGGTACAGATCTCCTGGTTGGCCTTGGCTGATCTGGGGCCTTTTCTGCTTAGCCAGTTGACCCTATTAGTTACACTGTTGTTTGTTTGGTTGCTGGGTTTACGCTTACTGAGTCGTGAAAAGGCTGCGTTAGGAACTTTGCTTCTACTCGGCGTCTATTACTTCACTTGGCCAACACCGGAATACAATCACAATATCGCACAAATGCCTTTCTGGGCGGCGGCCACTTATTTTTATCACTGCGCTATTACTGATGGGCGTTACCGCCATTGGCTGCTATTGGGCCTTTGTGTTGGCCTGGGTTTACTGACCAAGTATGTAATCGTAGTGCTGTTAGCAGCGATGTTTTTACACCTGCTGACGCAGCGTGAGACCAGGAAACAGCTATTACACTGGCCGCTCTGGAGCGGTGTATTGTTAATGGGTGCGATTTTCTTGCCGCATCTGTTATGGCTTGTTCAGCATGATTTTTTACCACTGGCCTATGCTGAAAAACGCTCCGGCGGTGCGCTCGGACTTGAGGCTCATCTACTTGGCCCACTTAAATTTTTGCTGGTGCAGCTACTCGATCATCTGCCCTTATTGCTGTTGCTGGCCGCCTCTGGCTTTTTCACTCGCTCGCTCTGGTGTCGTGATCAGACCGACTCACAGAACAAATGGTTCTTGCTATGTCTGGGCTTGGGGCCAGCGCTGCTGACCGCATTGGGTGCTGGCTTAACGGGGACCGGGTTGCGGGATATGTGGGGTACGCCCATGTGGAACTTGTCAGGTCTGTTGCTGGCGGCCTGGTTAATGACGCCACTGCCCGCGCTGCGGCAGAAAAAGCTACTGCGAAATACCTGGGTGATGGTGCTACTGCTGGTGTTGTTGCGCTTGGTAGATATGAGCTTGCTACCCTATCTGAAGGACAAGCCTTCACGCATAGGTTGGCCGGATAAGGCTATGGCGGTTGAGATGGAGCGTATCTGGACCGAGCACACAGACTGCCCGTTGGATATTGTCGCATCTGAGTACTGGCTGGGTGGATTGATGGCGTTGCGGGCATCCACTCAGCCGTCGGTGTTGATTGATGGGCGCCTGGAATACAGCCCGTGGATTGATGAGGAGCGTTTAGCGCAATCCGGGGCACTGCTCATTTGGCAACAGGGTGATGAAGTGCCCACAGATTTGGCTTGGCTGGGTACTATTGCTGCACAGGGGGCGCTAGCCTTGGACTGGCCGATGGGTTCGGCAGCGCCTTTACAGTTACATTGGGCTGTGGTGGCGCCTGCCTATTCGTGTGACTGATTAGGTGGTGTGTTCAGCAGTGCTTCCAGTTCCGCTTCAAGTCGATTGAGTGCGCCAGCATGGCTGGTAACAAAGTGCTGGGCGGCTTGTCCGGCTTGGGCGGCATTTTCTGGATTGCTCAGCCAATGCTGCACTTGTGTCACTACGGCTTGGTATTGCTAACCTGAACCAGTGCGCCAGCCGAAGCCAGTCCTTGGGTGATGGCGGCGAAATTAAAGGTATGTAAGCCGGTAATTATCGGTTTACCTAATAAGGCTGGTTCCAATGGATTGTGTCCACCCCGTTCAATCAGTGAACCACCGACAAAGACGATGTCAGCGGCACTACAGAAGGACATCAGCTCGCCCATGGTATCGGCCAGATAGACCTGTGTAGTGGCAATCGGCAGGGCACTCTGGCTACGTCTGACATGGGATAGGCCTGATTCCTGACATAACTGGGCAACTGTATCAAAACGTTCGGGATGACGGGGCACTAGCACAATCAATACATCAGGGTAGGCAGCCAGTAGCTCCGGCAGGCTTGCCAAAAGCTGGGACTCTTCAACATCATGCGTACTGGCTGCCAGGAATACCGGGCGTGCGGCGCCCCAGTGCTGTCGAAGTTGCTGAGCATCTTCGGCCCATTGTGGATTGATCTCCACATCAAATTTGATGCTGCCGATGACCTTGAGCCGGTCTGGGTCCAGGCCAAGCGCCTTGAAGCGCTCAGCATCTGAGTGATCCTGAACGGCGACCCGGCTGAGCCGGCTCAGCATGTCACGGGTCAGGCCAGCAAAGCGGGCATAGCCGCGTGCAGAGCGTTCCGATAAACGCGCATTGGCTAATAACGTTGGAATCTGTTGGCGCTGGCATTGTCTTAAGAAGTTAGGCCAGAGTTCGGTTTCCACTATGACGCAAGCGCGTGGTCGGGTGATGTTAATAAAACGGCTCATGGCCCAGGGCAGATCGTAGGGGCAGTAACGGTGCGATACCTGGTCACCGAACAGTTGCCTGACCCGGTCAGCCCCGGTCGGTGTCATGGTGGTGATGAGTACCGGGATTTCCGGGTGTTGCTGCAGAAAGCGCCTGACCAGCGTGGCGACTGCTTGCACTTCGCCGACTGAAACGGCATGAATCCATAGTGGTGCAGTAGAGGAAACAAGTGGTGGGGTAAATCCCAGACGCTCTGTCCAGCGCTGCCGATAAGCTGGCGCGCGTCGCCCGCGGAACCATAAGCGGACCAGGATTGATGGCAATAACAGATGCAATACAAGAGTGTAAATATAACGACTTATCATAGGATTTGCTGGCTATCCGGTGCGCAATTCAAAGATATAGTTTACCATTAACTCTCTAAGTCTGTAGGACTTGAAACTGGATAGAACAATGCCCGAAAAAATAACACAACATACATCGGAATCGGATCCATCGTTAACGCCGCGTAAGATGGAGCTGCCCCCGTCCATCACCTGTATTTTGCCGGCTTACAATGAAGCCGACAATCTGCGAGAGATGATTCCGTTGCTCTGCGAATATCTTCCACGCTTATCCAGTCGATTTGAAGTGCTGGTGGTGGATGATGGCAGTCGAGATGCTACTTCAGCCGTAGCGATCCAATTGGCTGAGCAGTATCCGGTGTCATTGATCCGACTATCGCGAAATTTCGGTAAAGAAGCGGCTATGAGCGCTGGTCTTGATCATGCTGATTCGGACCTTGTGATTCTGATGGATTCCGATATGCAGCACCCGGTGGATGTGCTTGAAGTCTTTTATCAGCATTGGCTGGAAGGCTACGACATGATCTACGGGATACGTTCAGATCGATCAGATGAACACCCGATCAAGCGCCGGATGACTGGCTTTTTTTACCATATGCTCAGCCAGAGTGCCGATGTTGAGATTCAGGCTGATGCCGGTGACTTCCGCATGATGGATGCCAAAGTTGTACGTGCCTTGCGGGCCTTGCCAGAGCGCAAGCGGATGATGAAAGGGCTGTTTGCCTGGGTCGGGTTTCGTAGCATCGGTGTACCCTTTCAGGTTGCGCCTCGCTTCAGTGGACAAACCTCTTTTGGAATCCGTCGCCTTTCCTCCCTGGCCCTGACAGGCATTACCGCTTTCAGCAGTACGCCTTTGCGAATCTGGATGTTTATTGGAGCCGGAATCTCCTTTCTGGCAATCGCTTATGCGGTCATCGTCGTGCTGAGAACAATGATCTGGGCGTCGATGTGCCGGTTGGCCGACACTGGTGGCTGGTATCGGTTTTCTGGGTGGTATGCAGTTGCTCTCAGTAGGAGTGTTGGGTGAATATGTGGCGCGGATTTTCTCTGAAGTGAAGGCGCGGCCTGTGTATCTTGTTTCGGATTACCATCCTTTGGCCACGCGTAAAAAAACTGAGCAAAAAACAGAGTCTATTGACTGATGCTGGCGCAGGTTTCACGCTTTATCGTGGTAGGCGTCACCGCACTGATTGTGCACTGGCTGGTGGTTAGACTGCTGGTGCCACTTGGGCTGATACCACTGATTGCCAATGTGTTTGGTTTTGTGGTGGCTTTTAATGTCAGCTACTTTGGCCATCGCAGGTTGACCTTCAAGGCCGAAGCGTTAAACCATTCACGCACCCTGCCACGCTTTGCTACCGTGGCCTTGGCTAGCTTTGCTGTAAATGAAACTCTGTATGCCCTGCTGCTGACCTTTACCTCTTTGCGGTATGACCTGGCACTGTTTATCGTACTCGGCGTGGTGGCGGTACTGACTTATTTGTTCAGTCGCTTTTGGGCTTTCGCGGTATGAAATCTGTGGTTCTATGTGCTGATGATTTTGGTTTGTCTGCCGAGATCAATGAGGGGATTTTGCAGCTATTAGAGTGTCAGCGCTTGTCAGCGGTCAGTTGTATGACCTGTTTGCCATACTGGAATTCATCAGCCCTGACATTGAATACTCTTCGTAGCAGAGCCGCTATCGGATTACATTTTAATCTGACTGAGTCACCACGTGCTGTGTCTTTAGGTCACCTGATGCAGCAGTCATTGACTGGCCGTTTGGATCATCAGTGGGTGAGGGATGAGCTGCAGCGTCAGTTGGATGATTTTGAAAACGTTTTAGGTTGTCGTCCAGACTTTGTCGACGGCCATCAGCATGTTCAGGTTTTTCCTGGTATCCGTCAGGTTTTGATCGAAGTGCTGCAAACGCGTTATACCGATCAACAGCCCTGGGTGCGTAGGGTTGCTCCCCATCTGACAGGCCATGACGCCTTGGTTAAGGCGCTGGTGTTACGTTTGATGAGCACTGGTTTTGCGACACAGATGCGTCGACAGCAGTTACCGCTGACGCAGGCTTTTGCGGGACTTTATTCACTCAATCCGAATGCTGATTTCGCCAGTCTGTTACATGGATGGATTAATCAGTTACCCGATGGCGGCTTGATCATGTGTCATCCAGGTGCCACAGGGAAAAGCGTAACCGGACTGGCCCTGACTCGTCAGCGTGAATTGGCGTATCTGTCTGGTGACAGCTTCCTGTCACGCTTGCAACAGCAAGCTGTCAATCTGACAGCCACGCCAACCCTGTACTGATTTCGTTGCTTAAAAGCGGTGCTAGCTATACTTTGAATCGCCCGACTCTAACCTGTAACTGATTAGCCAGTTGTGCCAGTTCATCACTTGCCGCGGCAATATTACTAGAGCCGCTGGATAGTTGCTCAACGCCACTGCTGATGCGGACCAGTGTTTGACTGACATCATCTGCAACAGCCGACTGCTCTTCTGTAGCACTGGCAATTTGCGTGTTCATATCGTTGATGGTGGCGATGACGCCTGTTATATCCTGAAGTTTGTCAGAAGCCTGTCCGGCACACTCAACTGCTACATGCGCTTTGGAATAGCTGTTTTGCATGACATCAGCGGCATGTTTTGAGGCGTTTTGCAGTTTTTCAATAATGATACGAATCTCTTCCGTAGAAGTCTGAGTGCGTGTTGCCAGGGTTCTAACCTCATCGGCAACAACCGCAAACCCGCGCCCATACTCTCCAGCACGGGCGGCCTCAATAGCCGCATTCAGTGCAAGCAGGTTTGTTTGCTCAGCGATGCCACGGATTACTGCCAGTACAGTGCCTATGGATTCGGTATCATTTTGCAAACGTTGCATAACCTCTACGGCTTTTTGGACTTCTTGCGACAGCAGACCTACCTCATTAGCGTTTTTCTGCACAATAGTTTCACCGTCTTTAACAGACTGATTGCATGCATCTGCAGCCTGTGCAGCTTGAGCCGCATTGCCCGCAACCTGAGTGACTGAAGCTGCCATTTGTGTCATCGATGAGGCGGCAAGTGTTGTTTCGTGGCTTTGTTGTTGAACCTGCTGGTTGGTGACCTGGCTGGATGCTGCCAGCTCTTCAGCTGCTGCTCCGAGCTGTATGGATGCATCAGAAACCTGTTTAATCACTAACTGCACACCGCTCACAAATTTATTGAAGCTTCGCGCCAGATCACCGAGCTCATCCAGTCGCTCCTCACTCAGCCGTTGGGTGAGATCGCCATCTCCGGCAGCAATCTGGTCCAGCGCCGAACGTGTTGCATTGATAGGTTTAACGATCACGCGTGAGACAAGCACAATAATAATCACTAAGATAATCAGCGTAATGGAAAAAGCCAGTATTAGGGATGAACGTAAATTCAATGCGGCAGTCATTACCTGATTGTAAGGTAGCGCAACAGCCAGCGCCCAGCCTGGGGTGTTATCTACAGGTTGATAGGCAACAATGGATTGCTGTTGACTATCAAGCTGTAGTTCAGCGATACCGGTTTCACCTGCAATCATTTGTTTAGACAGCGCCGCGTACTCAGGGAGTTGTGACTCCAGAGCGTTGTCATTCATTCGGCGATTGGTATCTGGGTGAGCAATGTAAATTCCGCGTGAGTCTATCAGCCAGGCACTGGCTTGGTCTGAGGAGATCTCATCAATTAGCTGTGTCAGGGTGTCAAGTGTTACAGTGGCCGCGAGCAATCCGATGACTTGTCCAGACGAATTATAGACAGCTTGGGCCATCACAACGATGGCATCGCCAGTAGAGCCGGAGATTAATGGGTCACTAACAAGCGTGGTCTGGCTTTTTTGAATGACCAGCTTCTGAAAGTAGTCCCGGTTTGCACGGTCGGCAATATTGCCATTGTGGTGGTAACCCTTACCTTCGAGATCGATAAATAGCATGACCTGGAAGCTATCATCCATTTTTTTGCCAAAGTCCTGGATAAACGCAAAGATATCATCGGTATTGCCGCTGGTGAGTGTTGATGTGCTAGCCAGCGTCTGAATGACAGCCATGCGCTCGTTAATCCAGGCGCTGACAGCGTCTGAGCTGCTTAATGCAACCATACTTGCAGAGGCTTCCCCCTGCGCTGCTACAGTGCGGCTGGTATGTTGAATAACAATATAAGCGGCCAAAAAAAGGCACACGGCAAGCGGCAGACTGGTGAACAAAATCAGCCTGGGAGTCATTTTTAGTCGCTTTAGCATGCTGTTCTCCATTTATGCCAGCATAGGCTGGGCGCCATTCAGCATAAGTAAGTCTGCAGAGCCATGATACATATCAGATAATAGTACTCGCGGTATTCTTGCGCAATTTTAAAAAAGTCTGCCCATGCTTGTGTTGCCTCGCCTCTGCCCATCAACACCCACATCAGGTTATAATCATCGGTTTAATCAGATAATCAGCCCTGAGGGTGGTGCCGTATGAAAATTTTCTGGTCAGTGGTGTTTGTAAGCCTGCTACTTTTGGCTGGCTGCGGGCAGAAAGGGCCGCTGTATTTGCCGGATCAGCCGGATACCACAACCGAACAGGGTGAATGAGATAACCAATGGATAGTTTTGAATACCGTAATGGGCGTTTGTTTTGTGAAGAGGTAGATCTGGAAACCCTCGCCGTTGCGCATGGGACGCCCGCTTATGTCTACTCACGAGATGCCATCGAGCGTGCTTACCTGGCTTACGCCAAAGCACTGCAAGGTCGTGATGCACTGATTTGTTATGCGGTTAAGGCCAACTCCAATATCGCCTTGCTGAACCTGCTGGCACGTATGGGAGCGGGTTTTGATATTGTTTCTATCGGTGAGCTGGAGCGGGTGCTACGGGCTGGTGGAGAACCGGGCAAAATAGTCTTTTCAGGTGTTGGCAAACAGGCGGACGAAATTCGTCGGGCACTGGATGCAGGTATTTTCTGCTTCAACATTGAATCCGATGCAGAGCTGGACCGGGTCAATGCGGTGGCTCTGGACGCTGGCAAGGTAGCACGGGTTTCTTTTCGTGTGAATCCGGATGTAGATGCTGGCACCCATCCTTATATATCCACCGGGCTTAAAGAAAACAAGTTTGGTATTGATATCGATCAGGCTGTTGACGTCTATCGCCGTGCCGCCGCTTTGCCGGGGGTTGAAGTGGTTGGTATGGATTGTCATATTGGCAGTCAGTTGACTGAAATCAGCCCCTTTCTGGATGCGCTGGACCGTTTGCTGCAACTGATCGATCGGTTGCAGGCCGAGGGGGTTCATATTGCGCATCTGGATCTGGGTGGTGGCCTGGGGGTGTGTTATACCGACGAAACACCGCCTGCTCCGGAAGTGTTTATTGCTGCCATGCTGGAGCGTTTGGGTGATCGTCAGCTCCAGCTGATATTTGAACCAGGTCGCTCGATTGTGGCCAATGCCGGCGTGCTGCTGACTCGGGTCGAGTTTCTAAAGCAGACAGGCGAAAAGAATTTTGCCATTATTGATGCGGCGATGAATGACTTGATTCGACCTGCGTTGTATAGCGCTTATCAGGAAATTATTCCACTAACCCTGCGTGATGAGGGTGAAGCGAAACACTGGGATCTGGTTGGGCCTATCTGCGAAACAGGTGACTTTCTGGGTAAAGACCGGGAGCTGAATCTGGAAGCCGGTGACCTGCTGGCAGTTTGTTCAGCCGGAGCCTACGGTTTTGTGATGGCATCTAACTACAACAGCCGTCCGCGTCCGGTTGAGTTGATGGTTGATGATAATCAGGCTTTTGTCATTCGTGAACGGGAAAACATCAGTGATCTGATGCAGGGTGAGCAATTGCTACCCAATGATTGCTGAGCGGAGAACTACATGCTGGTAAGATTCAGTAAAATGCATGGCCTGGGAAATGACTTTATGGTGATTGATGCTGTGGCACAGCGTGTCCGTATCAATACTGATACCGTAAAGCGTCTGGCCGACCGGCACACAGGTGTAGGTTTTGACCAGCTGTTGTTAGTGGAACCACCGACGCGTCCGGATATGGATTTTCGTTACCGTATCTATAATGCGGATGGTTCCGAGGTGGAGCACTGCGGTAATGGTGCGCGCTGCTTTGCCCGCTTTGTACGCGAACGTCGCCTGAGTGTTAAAAACGAGATACGGGTAGAAACTGCCAACGGCAGCGCGTTGTTAACCCTGCTGCCGGATCGTCAGGTTGAAGTGAATATGGGTGAACCGGTTCTGCAGCCGGTAGAAATTCCCTTTGCTGCAGAGCTGGAAGCGGCTACCTATCAGTTGGAAGTTGAAGGGCAGTGCATGAGGTTTCGGCGGTGTCTATGGGAAATCCGCACTGTGTGTTGCTGATCAAGGATGTGGCTCAGGCGCCAGTGAAACAGCTGGGGCGGTTGATTGAACGCCATGCGCGTTTTCCGCAACGGGTGAATGTGGGTTTCATGCAGGTCGCGTCGCCTTCTCAGATCCATCTGCGTGTATTTGAACGTGGCGCGGGTGAAACTCAGGCCTGTGGCACCGGTGCCTGCGCGGCTGTGGTAGCTGGACGGCTACGTGGTTTACTGGACGAGCAGGTCGATGTGCATCTGACCGGTGGTAAACTGCAGATCAGTTGGAAAGGAAAAGGTCACCCGGTATTGATGACCGGGCCGGCCACAACGGTATATGAAGGGCAGATTTACTTATGACGCAGCAAGCAACCGATAAACAGGCTTTGACTGAGACACCGGCTGATTCGATCAGTCCCGCACAGGTTGCCGATTACCTGGCTAGCCATCCTGATTTTTTTAATCAGCATGCCTGGTTGCTGGAGAAGCTGTATGTGCCGCATCAGCGGGGTACAACGGTGTCTTTGGTTGAGCGGCAAACCTCGTTGCTGCGTGAACGCAATCAACTGCTGCATGGTCATCTTTCTGAACTGATTGAAATAGCCCGTCATAATGATGTGCAGTTTGATAAAACCAAGCGCATGGTGCTGTCGCTGTTGGAAGCTCAGACGCTGGATGATGTAGCCATCGCTATCGAAGAAAGTCTGTGTCAGGATTTTTACGGTGATGATGCACGTCTCATATTGTTCAGCGATACGCCGTTCGATGTTAATAGTCTGCGGATTCTCAGCAAAGCGGATTGCAGTATTGTACAGCCACTGATTGAAATCAGTTTGCCCAGCTGTGGCCAGTTGAGTGAAGCGATGAACCGTTTTCTGTTCCAGGAAAATGCGGCACGCATCCAATCGGCGGCTGTAGTACCACTCGTTAAAGGGGAAACGCTTGGTCTGCTGGCCATCGGCAGCTTTGATCCGGATTACTTCCAGAGCAGCCAGGGGACATTGTTTCTAAGCTATGTCGGCGAAGTGCTTAGCCGGATTCTCATGCATATTCTGTATCAGCCACGTATCTGATATGTTGCCTCAACCTGACGAGATGCAGTGGGTTGAGGCGTTTATGCGCTACTTGCAGGGTGAACGGCAGCTGTCGGCGCATACCCTGCAACACTACCAGCGTGACCTGCTACGCCTGTCGGAGCAGCTTGAGCTGCTGCAGTTGGGTGGCTGGTCTGCATTAACAGAAAGAAAACTGCGCCAGGCGATCGCCATGCTGCATGGCAATGGCCTGTCAGGCCGCAGTTTGCATCGCTTGCTATCGGCAACACGCACCTTCTACCGTTTCCTGAACCGTGAAGGCTGGATGAACAGTAACCCGGCTCTTGCAGTACAGGCGCCTAAATCTGGACGTCGTCTGCCCAGTACCCTCGATCCTGAACAGATGAATCAACTGCTCAGTCCACCGAATGACGAGCCGATAACACTACGTGATTTTGCCATGATGGAGTTGATCTACTCATCTGGACTGCGTGTTTCGGAGCTGGTGGGGTTAGAGTTGCAAGCGCTGGATCTATCCGATGCAACATTGCGGGTGACAGGCAAGGGCCGTAAAACACGGGTGCTACCGGTTGGTCGGCAAGCTATTAAGGCTTTGCAACACTGGCTACCGATACGCCAACTATGGAACCGGTACGGGGTCGCCGTATTGTTTATCAGTCAGCGCGGTACCGCGCTCACAACCCGGGCCGTAGAGTTGCGGTTGGCTCACTGGGGTGAATACATGGGTGCTCAGGGGCGGGTGTATCCGCATAGGTTGCGTCATAGTTTTGCCAGCCATATGCTCGAGTCCAGTCAGGATCTACGCGCCGTTCAGGAATTGCTCGGACACAGCGATATTAGTACCACACAAATCTATACTCACCTTGATTTTCAGCATTTGATGCAGGTTTATGAACAAGCGCATCCACGTGCCAGGAGAAAACCCCGTGATTAAAGCGATTACTTTTGATCTGGATGACACCCTCTGGGCTGTTGGCCCGGTTATTCAGCAGGCTAACCGTACGCTATGGGATTGGTTGCATGCACATACGCCGTTATTTACGCAGCGATATGTGTTGGATGATCTGAACGAAGGCTCTGCGTTGCGAGCCGAGCTATTGCAACGTTATCCTGACATTACCCACAGTGTTAGCCAAATTCGGCTTAAGCTGCTGGAAGAGTGCCTGACACATTGTGGCTACAGTGCAGTGGAGGCAGCTGAACTGTCATTGAGTGCCTTTGAAACCTTTATTGAAGCCCGTCATGAAGTAGAGTTTTTCGCTCATGCTCGCAGCATGCTGGAAATCTTGCACCAACAGGGCTATCGTTTGGGAGCCTTGAGTAATGGTAATGCTGAAGTCAGTCGAACCGGGCTGGCCGATCTGTTTGATTTTCAGTTCAACGCTGATCATGTGGCAAGGCCAAGCCTCATCCACTGATGTTTGAGACGGCTCTGGCACATAGTGGTTGAATGCACGTCAGGTTATTCATGTTGGAGATCACCCGGTCAACGATGTTCAGGCAGCACAGCAACTGCACATCTGGACGATTTGGGTGAACCTGGACGCGGGAGCCTGGCCAGGTGGTCAGCCTGCTGATGCTGAAGTGACCAGTCTTGAGCACATTCCCGCTGCGGTGGAAGCCATACGGGCTGAGGCAGGCAAGCAGCTGTGTTTGTGACTAATTTGTCAAAGAAACACACCGAGCAAGTCGTTGAGAAACAAGCGCCCTTGTCGGGTTGGGCGCAACAGGCGAGTATCACTTTCCAGTAGACCTCGCTCGCGGGCCTGAGCAAGCTGGGCGGTTATTGAGGCTAGAGGCAAGCCAGTGCGAGCACTAAATAGCTCGCTGGGTACGCCGTCTACCAGACGTAACGCGTTCAGCATAAACTCGAAACTCAGTTCATCGTCCACTATCGGCTCTCGACCAGCGGTTTTATCCAGCGCCTGCAGATAGGCTTTGGGTTGGCGCAGCTTATGGTGACGCTGCTGTTGCAAGGTCAATTTACTGAATTGGCTAACCTTTCCGTGGGCGCCTGCGCCTATGCCCAGGTAATCACCAAACTGCCAATAGTTCATATTATGCTGGCTGACGCGACCAGCTCTGGCGTAGGCTGATATCTCATACTGTTGAAAGCCAGCTTGATCCAGTAATACCTGCCTTGTTCCTGTATGTCCCATAAGGCTTCATCGACAGGCAGGGTAGGTGGCCTGGCATGGAATTCCGTGTTTGGTTCCAGGGTTAATTGATACCAGGACAGATGATCCGGTGACAGATCTATTGCCTGGTGCAGATCGGCCAGCGCTTCAGTGGTGTTTTGACCCGGCAGCCCATGCATCAGATCCAGGTTGAGGTTATCAAAAATGCGGCGGGCACTGCGTCCAGCGCTGAGCGCATTGTCAGCGCTGTGAATACGTCCAAGTGCCTGAAGGTGAGCGTCATTGAAGCTTTGTATGCCAAGTGACAGACGGTTAACACCGGCATGACGAAAGCCCTCGAAACGTTGTTGCTCAAAGGTACCGGGGTTGGCTTCCAGGGTTATTTCAATATCTTTGCTTATGCCTAACTGTTGGTCAACATCAGCCAGAATCTGGCCTATGGCTTCAGCACTGAACAGGCTGGGCGTACCGCCACCTATAAATATAGAGTTTAGGGGGCGCGGTGCTTGCAGGCGATCGAGTTCAGCTTTTAAATCCTCAGACAAAGCCCGAACATAGGCTTGTTCCGGCAGATCATCCTGCCTGGCATGCGAGTTGAAGTCGCAGTAAGGGCACTTACGTACACACCAGGGAATATGAATATACAGCGACAGTGGAGGCAGTGCCGGTGGGTTCATACCGGCAGTAAACTGTTCAGACGCTGAAAAAACTCACGCATCGCTTTGCCCCGGTGTGAATGTTGATGTTTTTCGGCCGCATTGAGCTGCGCCACCGAGCATTGCAGCTCAGGGATATAAAAAACCGGGTCGTAGCCAAAGCCACCTTCACCAAGTCGTTCGGTTAATACCCGACCTTCCCAGCTGGCCTGGCAGATCAGGGGGGTAGGGTCCAGTGTGTGGCGCATATACACCAGTACACACTGGTAGCGCCCGGTACGCTGATGCTCGGGAAGGCCGTCTAAGGCCAGCAGCAGTTTGTCGATATTAGCTTCGTCACCTGCGCCAACACCGGCATAACGTGCCGAGTAAATGCCTGGTGCACCATCAAGTGCATCGACTTCCAACCCTGAGTCATCCGCCAGTGCGGCCAGTCCTGTAGATTCACAGGCATGTCGGGCCTTGAGAATGGCATTTTCGACAAATGTCAGCCCGGTTTCCTCTGCTTCGCTTACATTCAAGGCTGACTGGGGTAATACTTCTATGTGTTTTTCAGCCAGCATCTGACTGAATTCACGCAGTTTGCCCGCATTGCCGCTGGCTAATACAAATTGCTGTTTACTCAAAACTCAATCCACGTAAAAGGTTTGCTGGAGTTCAATCTGATAAGGAGGGCGTTCAGCATCCGGTTGGACTGCTAACTGAATGGTCAGCAGGTCTTCGTTGGTAAACTGAAAACTACCGATTGAATAAATGGCATCAGTTTCAGTAATTTCCTGGAATTCAACGGGTTGTGTCTGTTGTATCAGATTGCGTACTTCCCCGCTGACCTGGGCGCTGACTGGGCGGGTACTGCCATCCGGCTGCTTCTCAAGCACAGCAATATTTATCAGACCACGGCTACCACTACGGGTGAGGTTATAGCTGGCGGCCACTTCGGCTGGAATCAGTGTGGAGTTAAATGCATTGTAATGGATTTCATAGTGTTCATCGCTGAACATCTGTTCTGCCTGCAGACTACTGCTTAAGGTGAGCGACAGTAAGGCCGCGAAGAGCAAAGGCTGTATCGAGTCAACATGATCATCTCTTCCTGTTATATAGGTTCAGCGGGTGATACGGTAAATGGCGATCTCGCCGAGCATGTTCGGCCATAAACGTATCCACCAACGGTGTTTGTGCTCATGATCTACCACAGTACGGTCTACAATATAGATATTACGTTCGACACAGAGTTCCTCAAAATCCTTGAAGGTGAAAAAGTGGATGTTGGGAGTATTGTACCAAGTGTAGGATAGAAACTTCGATACCGGCATTCTTCCTTTCAATGCCAGATAGCCACGCGCCCGCCAGTGAGCAAAGTTTGGGAAGGTGACAATGCACTCTTTTCCGATGCGCAGCATCTCTTCAACAATCTGATCCGGACGATGCATGGTTTGCAGTGCATGACTCATCACCACGGTATCAAAGCTGTCGCTGCGAATGCCACTCAGGCCGTCATCTATATCTTTTTCAATTACGCTGACACCCTTTTCAATACAAGCCGTGATGTTATCGGGATGAATTTCAATACCATAGCCACTGACCTGCTTTTCCTTGATCAGATGCGCCAGTAGTTCACCTTCACCGCAACCCAGGTCGATGACACGTGAGCCGGGTCTGATCCATTCACGAATAATCTCCAGGTCAGCACGCATGTTGAGTCTCCTGTTCAGCAGCAATCCGGTTCATATAGGCACCGAAGACTTCCATATAGCGAGGAATAGGGATCAGGAAAGCATCATGCCCATGGGCTGCCTGAATCTCTGTATAGGTCACGTGCTTCCTGGCTTCAATCAAGGCATCAACAATTTCACGCGAGCGCTCAGGCGAAAAACGCCAGTCGGTGGTGAAGGATGCGATAAAAAACTCACAGCGTACATTGCTTAGTGCTGCGGCCAGGTCATTATCAAACTCAGCGGCCGGATCAAAATAGTCGAGTGCTTTGGTCATCAGCAGATAAGTGTTGGCATCAAAGGACGATGAAAAGCGCTCACCCTGGTATTGCAGGTAAGTTTCGATTTCAAACTGGGGGTTAAAATCAAAACTGAGCTTGCCGGAGCGCAGTTCCCGACCGAATTTATCACGCATCCCATCTTCGGACAGGTAGGTAATATGACCAACCATGCGTGCCAGCATCAGACCGGTTTTAGGCACAACACCCTGTTCATAATAGTGGCCATTGTGAAATTGCGGATCTTTGCTGATAGCCTGGCGAGCGACTTCATTGAAGGCAATGTTCTGGGTGCTCAGCTTAGGTGCAGCAGCAATCATGACACAGTGACGCAGTCGCTGCGGATAGCTAATAGCCCATTGCATCGCTTGCATACCGCCGAGGCTGCCGCCGACAACGGCTGCCCACTGGGTAATACCGAGCCGGTCAGCCAGGCGCGCCTGACTGTGTACCCAGTCGAGTACGGTTACAATCGGAAAGTCCGGCCCATAGGGTTTGCCGGTTTCAGGATTTTGGGTATTAGGCCCCGTGCTGCCGTGACAGCCACCCAGGTTATTCAGAGCAACCACAAAAAAACGGTTCGTATCAATGACCTTGCCGGGGCCTATGGCCGAATCCCACCAGCCAGGTTTGCGCTCATCAGTTGAGTTATAACCCGCTGCATGATGGTGGCCGGATAGGGCGTGACATATCAATACCGCGTTACTGGCATCCGCATTAAGCTGGCCATAGGTTTCTATTACCAGATCATATTGTGGTAACACTCGGCCACAAGCCAGCGTTAGCGGATCGTCAAAATGGAGTGTCTGTGGCGTGACCAGACCGATGCTATCTTCCGGGAACTCGCTCACCTTGTTACCTCTTCGTTGATATGTGAAATCTAAGCGTTAATTGGCTGAGTTTCAGGTCACATCAAACGTGGTAATTGCGACTGCACGATCTGTATTACCAAAAAGATGGCAATGGGTGACAGATCAAGCCCGCCAATTGGGGGTATAAAGCGCCGAACCTGTGCAAACATCGGTTCAACAAGCTGCTGCAACAGTTGCGGTGCCGGATGGGGTGAGTCAGGGGCAACCCAGCTGATAATCACGGAACCGATGGTAGCCCAGAATAGAATGGTCAGCAGTGTATCCAATACACCGACAAGGGAAAGCATAATAAGCGTGGCGATACCCAGAGGGCTGCTGGTGATCGATACCAAAATAAACAGCGTGGCCAGTTTGACAAGAAATGCCAATACCAGTGGCGCTACATCAATACGCCCAAACTTGGGGACGATCCGCTGTAATGGCATCAAGGGTGGCTGCGTGAATTTCACTACGGCCTGAGAGATGGGGTTGTAATAATCCACCTGCATTGTCTGCAGCAGAAAGCGCAGAATGGCAATAAAAGCAAAAATTTCGCCGATCGTTCGGATAATTAATAATAGCGGATCCATGATCTACCCTTAAACTTGATGCAGCCGTCACCCGGCTAAAGCCGGTGCTGAAATCGAAAATTAGAGTATAGAGATTTTCACGCGGCGAATGAACCTTTTCACGGTGATATTCAGGGTAATCGCACGAGGCTGACGGTTACAGTCTGTCAACTAAAGCGTTGTGGTTCTGTTTGATCCCGAAATTCATCCGATAATTCCGCAAGCAATGCTTCATCAGCGAGTCCATGAGACCGAATGACCATGAGTTGAATCGGCGCTTTGGATCTGCTGTGGCCATCGAAAATGAATGCCATTTCCTTGTCGCGATTTCGGACAAGCTGGTAAAGCTGCAAATAGCGATCATGAGCAGACTCACCCGTATTAGCGATGACCCCTTCAAACTCATTCAGGGTCTGAGTACAGAACTGCTCTATGGCTTTCTCTTTGATGACATTGAACTTCTGCCAATCACTCTCTTTCATAAGCACCTCTTGATAGCACCTGGTTTCAGCCAGCTTAAAACCTCAGTTACCCGATTACATGCGCGGTTGATGTAACTTGCTGGAAATAAGCCGATTCAAACTAACACCAGACTCTGCCGCTTCAATCGTTAACAAACGATGCGTTTCTGGTGGTACACGCACCATAAATTTGCCGCTGAATTTTTTTGACGACAGTGGCTCAGGAACCTGGTCATTTGTTCGGCGCATGTCTTCAACGCACTCATGAACCAATTGACGAATCCCTTTTAATGCTAGTTCAGGATCGTCAGCCAGCCAACTCAGGCTGGGAAACTCCACACACAACCCAACATGCTCCTGATCTTCTTCCGACCAGGTAACTCTATAAGTGTATCGATCAATATTTTTTGCCACTTTGGACCTCTAGCAACATACCTTGTATAGGTCGTTAAATGTGATGCTCTTGGGGTTGTCCCGCATCTGACTGAGGATATTTTAAATCTTTGTTATAATTTAAATGGTATCACTAATGATATCATTGTCAATCTGGGCCTCCTGTCTATCAGGCCGAATGAAGGTAGGTTTTTTTATGCAATTCAGTTGGCACAGGACCACCCCAGCTCGGCACCCAGAAGCGACTACCCCAATAATGCTAGCCTTTCGCCACCCGCGGACCAAATAACGCCGTACCAATTCTAACCATCGTGCTCCCTTCAGCGATGGCGGCCGCAAGATCCCCAGACATCCCCATCGACAGCGTATCCATAGCAATGCCACTGGCACGAATGCGCTCCGCCAGCGCCCGCACCTTGGCAAACGCCAAGCGTTGTGCAGCGGCATCATCCGTTGGTGCCGGAATCGCCATAAGCCCGCGCAAATTAAGATGAGGCAGCGCGGCTATTTCACGCGCCAGGTCCAGTGCTTCATTCGGAGAACAGCCGGATTTGCTGCTCTCATCATCAATATTCACCTGCAAACAGATATTCAGATCCGCTAACTCAGTCGGGCGCTGTTCAGACAAACGCCGGGCGATCTTCAATCGATCAACACTGTGTACCCAGTCAAAAGACTCAGCAATTTGACGGGTTTTATTCGACTGCACCGGGCCGATGAAATGCCACTCAAGCGGCAAATCAGCCAACGCCTGGATTTTATCCAACGCCTCTTGTAGGTAATTCTCACCAAAGCGAATCAACCCCTGTTGAAAAGCCTCGCGTACCTCATCGGCGCTGCGTGTTTTACTCACCGCTAGCAGGGCGACCTCCGATGGGTGGCGGCCTGTGGCCTGGCAGGCTTGATTGATCTCGCTCACTACCTGTGTGGTTTTCTCTGCTATGATAGACATATAGGATATTCTGGTTGTCGTACATTCATGGATCAGGGTATTCTGCGTTAATAGAACCTCTAATGGGAAGAAGCTGCGAGCATAAATTCTATGGATATTACTGAACTCTTGTCCTTTGCTGTCCAGCAGGGCGCTTCTGATTTACACCTGACCTCTGGTATGCCACCCATGATTCGCGTAGATGGTGATGTTCGCCGCATCAAGCTACCTGCCTTGGATCATAAACAGGTGCATACGCTGGTGTATGACATCATGAATGACCGTCAGCGTAAGGAGTATGAAGAAAATCTCGAAGTCGACTTCTCTTTCGAAGTTCCCAAACTGTCTCGCTTTCGTGTCAATGCCTTCAATCAGCACCGTGGTGCGGCGGCCGTATTTCGTACCGTACCCAGCAAGGTTTTTACCCTGGATGACCTGGGCATGGGCAAGGTGTTTCAGGATTTGTCTGAAAAGTCTCGAGGACTGGTGCTGGTTACCGGGCCTACCGGGTCGGGTAAAAGTACCACGCTGGCGGCTATGGTTGACTATATCAACGACACACGCTCGGAGCATATCCTTACCATAGAAGATCCGATCGAGTTTGTGCATGAAAGTAAGAAGTGCCTGGTAAACCAGCGAGAAGTGCACCGTGATACGCACAGCTTTGCCAATGCGTTGCGTTCGGCGTTGCGTGAAGACCCGGATATTATCCTGGTCGGTGAGATGCGTGATCTGGAAACTATCCGCTTGGCACTTACAGCAGCAGAAACCGGGCATTTAGTGTTCGGCACCTTGCATACCACCTCGGCGGCTAAAACCATCGACCGTATTATTGACGTATTTCCAGCAGCGGAAAAAGACATGGTGCGCTCCATGCTATCTGAGTCACTGCAGGGCGTTATCTCCCAGACTCTGATGAAAAAGCTCAAAGGTGGGCGTGTAGCTGCCTATGAAATTATGATCGGCACCCCGGCGATACGTAACCTGATTCGAGAAGACAAGGTCGCTCAGATGTACTCTGCGATACAGACCGGCGCGTCCTTTGGTATGAAAACCCTGGATCAGTCACTCACCGAACTGGTGTCGAAAGGCTTGATATCCAGAGAGGCTGCGCGCGAGAAATCAAAGACTCCGTCATCCTTCTGATGGCTTAATGTAAAAGGACCGGGTTATGGATTTTACACAACTGCTTAAGGTGATGTCGGATCGTGGCGCATCTGACCTGTTTGTCACCGCTGGGGCTGCGCCTGCTATCAAGGTAGACGGTACCATCAAGCCGCTCACCAAAGAGGTGCTCAAACCAGAGCAGGCCAGAAAGCTGGTATACAGCACCATGAACGATAAACAGCTGGCCGAGTTTGAAGGCACTCATGAGTGTAACTTTGCCATCAGTGCCCAGGGGATTGGCCGTTTTCGTGTCAGTGCCTTTGTGCAGCGTAATACCCCCGGCATGGTGATGCGTCGCATCAATACCTATATTCCCAGCCTGGAAGAGTTGCACCTGCCGGCTGTGTTGAAAGACCTGTCGATGACCAAGCGCGGTCTGATCCTGTTTGTCGGTGGTACCTCTACGGGTAAGTCTACATCGCTGGCTTCCATGATTGATTACCGTAATCAACATCACGCCGGTCACATTATTACCATTGAAGACCCGATAGAGTATATCCATAATCACCGCAAGAGCATTGTGACTCAGCGTGAAGTGGGTCTGGATACCGACTCCTACGAAATCGCATTGAAGAACACTCTGCGCCAGGCACCGGATGTTATTTTGATGGGTGAGATACGTGATGCTGAGACCATGAAATATGGTCTGAGCTTTGCAGAAACCGGGCACCTGTGTATGGCAACTCTGCATGCCAACAATGCCAACCAGGCACTGGATCGGATTATCTCTTTCTTCGGTCCCGATCATCATTCACAGGTGTGGATGGATCTGTCACTGAACCTTAAGGCTATTGTGGCGCAACAACTGCTGCCTACTGTGGATGGTTCCGGGCGACGTGCTGCCATTGAAGTGTTGATCAATACACCCTTGATTCAGGATATGGTGCGTAAAGGGGCGGTGCATGAGATCAAGGATGTCATCAAAAAATCTACTAATCTGGGCATGCAAACCTTTGATCAGGCACTGTTTAATCTTTATAAACAGGGAGTTATTAGCTACGATGTAGCCTTAACACATGCGGACTCCACCAACGATCTGCGCTTGATGATCAAACTTAATGAAGAAACGCATGGCAAGTCAAAGCCCGCTTCGATTAAAGATGAGTCCATGCCATCCTTTACCCTGCAGGAAGAGGATGACAACATGAACCTTGGTGGTGTGGCTGACGTTAACAATATGTAAAGTCAGTGTCAGCCGCCATTAATAGCGCCGAAATACCACCTTGCCACCGATCAGGGTGGTAGTTACCCGGCCTGTTAACGTCTGGCCAGTAAAGGGTGAATTTTTACCGGCTGAGTGCAGATTCTCTGCACTCACAACCCAGTTTTCCAGTGGATCAAAAATACAGATATCAGCTTGTTGACCAGGCATCAGACTGCCGCTTTCCAGGCCTAGAATGCGAGCCGGGGCGAGGGTCAGTTTCTCAATCAATTGCGGCAGTTCAATCAGTTTGCGTTCAACCAGTGTCAGGCATAAGGCCAATAGTGTTTCCAGTCCGCTAAGTCCGGGTGCTGTTTCTGCAAAAGGTGCTTGTTTGGAAATTAAATCCTGGGGCTGGTGATCAGAGCAGATGGCGGTAATGGTCTGACTTAGTAGTCCCTGCAGTAACCCGGCGCGATCAAGTGCACTGCGTAAAGGCGGCTGCAGATGCAGGGCCGAATCAAATTCATTGACCTGATCGTCACTGAGGATCAGGTGGTGCACAGCGACATCTGCTGTAACTTTTAGTCCACGTTGTTGTGCGGCACTGATCAGCTGAACGGAGCGTTCGCAGGTGATCTGACCAAAGTGAGCTCGTACTCCTGTTTGTTCTACCAGCAGAAGGCAGCGCGCAACTTCGATGGTTTCTGCTGCTTCCGGAATGCCGCTGAGGCCCATGCGTGTGGCATTAGCCCCTTCATGCATGCAGCCACTGGCTGCCAGGCTGTGATCCTGTGCCTGAAAAATCACCAGCAAATCAAAAGTGGCCGCATATTCCAGACTGCGCAGCAGGCTCAGTGAGCTTTTCACCGCGCAACGGGCATTAGTAAAAGCAATGCAGCCCGAGCTGGCCAAAGCGTGTAGCGGTGCCAGTTGTTCGCCCAGCAGTCCCTGAGTCAGAGCCCCCATTGGCAGCACACGGCTAAATCCAGCATCGGCCGCGCGATCCTGTATCAGTTCAGCAACAGCCGGGGTGTCAACAATGGGTCGCGTTGTCGGCGGTGTAATCAGGGTGGTGATACCACCGGCCGCTGCTGCCGCTGTTTCACTGGCTATGGTGCCTTTGTGGGTTTCGCCTGGCTCACGTAAATGCGCACAAAGATCAATCAGACCAGGGCAGACCACCTGGCCGGTTGCATCAATACGTTCATCGCTGATAAAGCCAGCCGGAGCCTCACCCAGTGCCAGGATTTCTCCATTAGAAATATACAGGTCAGTAATCTGATCAACAGCACTGGCTGGATCTATGACATGGCCACCTTCAATTATAATGTTCATCGTCTGGGGATCCTTAAGCCTTGGCGCTTGGCTGGTTATCTTTTAATTGACCACTCATGGCCATCGACATAACGGCCATGCGTACGGCAATGCCGTTGGTGACCTGATTCAGAATGACAGAGCGTTCACCATCGGCTACGCTGGATTCGATTTCCACACCGCGGTTAATCGGCCGGGGTGCATCACGATGGCATCGGTGCGGGCATAGGCCAGCTTGGCTTCGGTCAGACCATACAGCTTGTAGAATTCGGATTCACTCGGTAGCAGTGCGGATTGCATGCGTTCCTTTTGCAGCCTCAGCATGATGATGACGTCGACATCGCGTAGTCCACGCGACATTTCCGTAAAGACTTTGACACCCATGGCTTCAATATGGCGTGGTAGCAGGGTCAAAGGGGCAATAACACGGATTTCAGCTACCCCCAGCGTGCGTAGCGCGTGAATCTGTGAGCGGGCAACGCGGGAATGCAGCAGGTCGCCAACAATGGCGACTTTGAGACCGGCAAAGTCGCCTTTATGCTGGCGTATGGTGAGCATATCCAGCATGGCTTGAGTGGGGTGCGCATGGCGGCCATCACCGGCATTGATAACGGCAACATCGGGGGTGACATGCTCGGCAATGAAATGTGCTGCGCCGCTGGCTGAGTGGCGTACCACAAACATATCGCAATGCATGGCACGCAAGGTCATCAGTGTATCCTTCAGGGTTTCCCCTTTGGACGTCGACGAGGTGCTGATGTTGAGGTTGAGCACATCGGCAGATAATCGCTTGGCGGCCAGTTCAAAGGTAGACAGTGTGCGGGTGCTGGACTCAAAGAACAGATTGGCCACGGTTTTACCGCGTAGCAGGGGTACTTTCTTGACCTGTTGGGCACCCATGTCGACAAATGAGTCGGCAGTGTCCAGTATCTCGGTGAGCAGTGAGGCAGAAAGGCCCTCAATGGTCAGGAAGTGTTTCAGCTGCCCTTCAGGCGTTAACTGAATACTGTCGTAGTGGTTCTGGCTCAGCATAATAAAATACTCATGTCTTCAGGGTCAGGATTGACGTTGACTAATATCCAGTAACAGCGGGTTAGGGCCGGAGAGTTTAATCTGCTGATCCGGGCCCAGACTCAGGGTATCGCCACACACATCCGGTTGAATAGGCAATTCGCGACGTTGTAAGTCGATTAGAGTGATCAGTGAGATGGAAGCGGGGCGACCATAATCGAACAATTCATTCATTGCCGCGCGAATGGTGCGTCCTGACATAATGACATCATCCACCAGCAGAATGTGTCGATCTTCTGTTGGGCAGGGCAGTTTGGTTGGCTTAACTTTAGGGTTTAGGCCGGAGTGGCTGAAATCATCACGGTAAAAGGAGATGTCCAGTATGCCTAGCGGGCTGGTAATGCCCAGTTGCTGGTGCAAGCGTTCCGCTACCCAGACTCCACCGGTGCGGATACCTATCATTAATGGGTCGTCGATATTGCGATAGGCGATCAGGGTTTTGAGATCCTGGCTAATAGAGTCAAGCAGGCGTTCAACGTTCAGGTTGCCCGATACCATAAAGGGTCTCCAGTGGGGTGTGGCTGGGAATAAGTTGGGTGGTGGAAAACCAGTCTTCCAGTATCAGGCGTGCGGCAATGCTGTCGACAGGCTCTTTGCGAAAATTACTGCCACCACCAGCGGCATAGTGTATCTGCTTGGCTTCACGGGTGGTAAGGCGTTCGTCCATCAGGAAGCAGGGGTGACCAAAGCGTTCATGCATGCGGTTGGCAAATTTGCGCGCTCGGCGAGCCATATCGCTGATACTGCCGTCCATATTGAACGGAATGCCGACGACAAGACAGTCTGGTTGCCAGGTTTCAATGATCATAGTCAAGGCGTCCCAGTCAGGGATGCCATCACGGGCATTCACTGGATTCAGTGGTTTTGCTGTAGCGGTCACGGATTGTCCGGCAGCAATGCCGATGCGGCGTGTCCCAAAATCAAATCCGAGTGCCGTTTCATAAGATGACTGCATGCAGTTTTCGGTCAGGCGTGTCCGGCATGAGTCGTCAGAAGTTGCAGATTGACGCCCAGTGATGCCGCAGCGGCCTGAAGTCGCTCCTCAGCTGGTAACCGGAACATTATATCTGAATTTGCCTGGCAGCTTAACCAGGTGTTTTCATAGATTTCATGTTCCAGCTGTCCCGGGCTCCAGCCAGCATAGCCAAGTGCTACCAGGCAGTCTTTTGGGCCTTCGCCCAACGCCATGGCTTCCAGAATATCCATGGAGGTTGTTAGCTGGATCTCGCTGGTGATCGGGTGGCTGGAGAGCCAGCGTCGTCCATCATCGCGGTGTAATACAAAACCCCGGTCAGGGTGAATGGGGCCACCTTTGAACACCGGCATAGGATCGATAGTTACAGAGGTGTGGTCCAGTTGGATATGATTGAGCAGGTCATGAACCAGAATGCCAGCTGGGCGGTTAATAATAATACCCATGGCACCATATTCGCTGTGATCACAAACATAGGTCAGTGTGCGGGAAAAGTGGCGATCATCCAGATGCGGCATGGAGATGAGAAACTGATCGCGCAGTGAAGTGGAATCGGTCATGCGAGTCACCTTGGGAAATAAGTTACCGATGGACCCAAAACAAAAGTCTTCCCTTAGGCTTAGTACACACTGGCGCGTTTCTCAAACTTCCAGGTACGAATTATTTCAAGTCGATCGGTGTTGCGGCGCATTTCATTGGTGAAGGGCTGGAAGGGAGATGCCATTTGCACGATACGGATGGCGGCATTATCCAGCACGGCGTGGCCAGAAGACTGCAACACTTCAATATTAGTTACACTGCCATCAGGCAGGATAGCCACCAGCAGTCGTAAGCTACCGTTGATATCATTGCGTCGTGCCTCTTCCGGGTAGTTCATATTGCCGACTGATTCAATGCGTCGTCGCCAGTTATCCAGATAAATTGCATCATCATGCGCCATGGTGGAGGGTGCCGAGGTGAGTCTGCGCACTCTGGGTTTGCGCGCCTGGGTTTGTTGCTGGGAGGAGAGCTGCGCCTGAATACTGGCAATTTCCATGCTGCGAGCCATCAGTGAACGGGCTTTTCGGGGGTGGGTTGTGGCGGGCTGGCGGGCTGGCGCTCCTGTTGTACTGGTGCTTGTTCTGGTGCCGGTGCCTGGGTAACAACCGGGGTTTGTTCAACGCCTGGTTGCTCCGGTGATGCTGTTTCCAGTTCTACTGGCTCGGGCATGGCTGGCGCGGATTCTGCTATGACGGGTTGGGGTTCGGGTATGGCGATAGGTTGTGGCAGAGGTGCTTGCTCTGCTACTACCTCGTCTTCCATGATAGATTCTTCGATTACACTAGGTAATAATTTTTCATCACTTTCACCACTGCCGAGCTGATCGGTCTGGGCAAAAAAGTCAGCGTTTTCTGGTGGAGTTTCGCTCTGTTGTCTGGACAGTGTGATGTCCAATGTGTGCTGCGGTGGTGGCGTTTCAGGAAGTTTAAAGCTAATCGCCAGGATCAAAAAACCGTGCAGTGCTGCAGCCAGAAACAGGTTCAGGCCGAAACGGTCTACAGCGGTTTTATACCAGGAGTGGTGTTGATCCGGTGCAAGTATCATTAGGGTGCAAGCGATTGCTCTAGCGTATTCATTAGCTGCATACCGATATCCAGATCAAATTGCGTGTCCAGTTCGCGGATGCAGGTCGGGCTGGTGACATTGATTTCTGTAAGATAGTCACCAATGACATCCAGGCCAACAAACAGCAACCCTTGTGCTTTCAGGGTAGGGCCTACTTGTTCGCAGATCCAGCGATCACGATCACTCAATGGTTGGCCTACGCCCCGACCGCCAGCTGCCAGGTTACCACGCGTTTCTCCAGCTGAAGGAATGCGGGCCAGTGCATAAGGCAGAGGCTCACCATTGATCATCAGGATGCGTTTGTCACCGGCACTGATCTCTGGCAAATACTTTTGCACCATGCACATTTGCGTGCCGTGTGCCGTCAGGGTTTCAATGATCACACCCAGGTTCAGCCCATCTTCGCGTACCCGGAAGATCGACGCGCCGCCCATGCCATCCAGGGGTTTGAAAATCACATCCAGGTGTTCACTATGAAACGCGCGTAAGTCGTCTGTGCGGCGTGATACCAGTACTGGTGGGCAGCACTGAGGGAAATGGGTGGCGAAGAGCTTTTCATTGTAGTCCCGCAGGCCCTGGGTGCGGTTAACGATCAGTGTGCCTTGCTGTTCGGCCAGGGCCAATAGCTGTGTCGAATACAGAAACTCGCTATCAAACGGCGGGTCTTTGCGCATCAGGATAATATCGAGTGAGCTCAGCGGTTGCTGCTGATAGTCACCACGGCTGAACCATTGTTGTGGGTCCATAGCCACCTGTAACGGGGCCATGCGGCCCATCGCCTGACCCTGAACAAGACTGAGATCGGACTGTTCCATATACCAGATTTCCCAGCCTTTACGCTGCGCAGCCCAAAGCATGGCCAGACTGGAGTCTTTTTTGTAGCTGATCGCCTCAATAGGATCCATGACGATACCGATTTTAATACTCATTTATGCGTCCTGTCGTTGGTCTGGTGAGGATTGCCATTTTAACCTAGATCACCCCAGAGATACTGTAACACTGCGCAGGCAGCCACTGGCGCTGTTTCGGTGCGCATCACCCGTGGTCCAAGTGCCAGTGGCTGGAAACCCTGCGCTATTGCCAAGGCTACTTCTGCTTCAGTCAGTCCACCTTCTGGGCCGATCAATAGTGCTACAGAAGCGGGTGGTTGCATGGCTGTGAGCGGGGTTGCACTGTGATGGTGCAGTACCAGCTTAACCTCAGCCTGGCAGTTTTCAAGCCATGTTTGCAGCGGTTGAGGTGAGGTGATTTCGGGTAATTGGTTACGCAGTGACTGTTCGCACGCGCTGATAGCAACCTGTTGCCAGTGGCGCTGGCGCTTGTCTTGCCGTTCAGCGGTGAGTTTTACCTCGCAACGCTCAGTAAGGAGTGGGGCGAGGGTTTGGCAGCCCATTTCGGTGGCTTTCTGTACCGCATAATCCATGCGCTCTCCTCGGGAAAGCGCTTGGCCTATTTCGATGTTAAGTGCCGATTCGGTGTTTGCGCTGCGTATGGCGGTGATGCTGACTTGCATGCTGCGCTTGTCGGCATGGCTGACTATCGCGTCATATTCGTAGCCATCACCATTGAACAGGCAGAGTCGATCACCGTTGCGTAAGCGTAAAGCTTTACCGGCATGCTGAAAACAGCTGTCACTGAGTGTCAGTTCAGTGAGGCCCGCCAGCGGCTGAGCCTCATAAAAGCGTGGTACTCTCATAGGCGCGTCTGATCAGAGACTGGCGGCTTTGCGAAGTGCCTCAGCCCGGTCGGTTTTTTCCCAGGGGAAGGCCGTGAAGGTTTCAGTCTGCGTGTTACCCTCCTGGTCAATCCACTCATAGCTGGCTTCAAAAGGATCACGACCAAAGTGCCCGTAAGCCGCCGTCATCTGGTACATGGGATGCAGCAGATCCAGCATCCTGGTGATGGCGTAGGGGCGCAGATCAAACTCACGACGAATCAACTGGATGATCTGTTCATCACTGATTTTACCAGTAGCAAAGGTGTTGACTGATACAGATGTTGGCTCGGCAACCCCTATGGCGTAAGACACCTGGATTTCGCAACGATCGGCAAGACCGGCGGCAACGATGTTTTTGGCCACATAACGGCAGGCGTAAGCGGCTGACCGATCCACTTTCGACGGGTCTTTACCCGAAAAAGCGCCACCACCATGACGTGCCATGCCACCATAGGTATCGACAATAATTTTGCGCCCGGTCAGACCACAGTCGCCCACAGGGCCGCCAATCACAAATTTGCCAGTCGGGTTGATATGGTAGCGGGTAGACTCAGACAGCCATTGCGCCGGAATGACCGCTTCAATAATTTCCCGTTGCACCATGCGGCGCAGGTCTTCCTGTTTAATCTCAGGGTCATGCTGGGTTGAGAGCACTACCGCATCGACACCACAGGGTTGGCCAGCCTCGTCATAGCGGAAGGTCACCTGACTCTTGGCATCCGGGCGAAGCCACGGCAGCATGCCGCTTTTACGCAGCTCCGCCTGACGCTCCACCAGACGGTGAGCGTAGTGGATCGGGGCGGGCATAAAGGATTCGGTTTCATTGGTGGCATAGCCAAACATCAACCCTGATCACCAGCACCCTGGTCTTCCGGGTTGCTGCGATCGACGCCTGAGCAATATCCATACTCTGCTTGCCAATCAGGTTGATGACGCCGCAAGTGGCGCCATCATAACCGACAAGAGAGGAGGTGTAACCTATCGAATTGATCACGTTGCGTACCAGGTACTCCAGGTCGACCCAGGCTGAGGTGGAGATTTCACCTGCCACGATGGCGACACCGGTTTTAACCAACGTCTCACAGGCTACCCGCGCCTGTTTGTCGCGCGCGATAATGGCGTCGAGTACCGCATCCGAGATCTGGTCGGCTATTTTGTCCGGGTGACCTTCAGAAACGGATTCAGAAGTGAAGAGGGTGTATTCGCTCATGTCAGGAAAATTCCTATAGCTTGAGAAGTTGTCGTCAGTCAATGACCCTGTTCAAGCCATTTTACCGGTTTGATGGAGGTTTTTCATAACTGAATTTAAGGTTGAGGGTGAAATCCGGGTGTTTTTGCATGAAATTTCCACTTTATGTGTAATTGCATTTGATGCGCGTGGCTATCTGCGCGAAAATCACCGCCTGAAACTTTTACGAACCTACATCAGAATTGGGCCAGCCCCAGGAGTTGATTAAATGTCCTCTCGTCGTGAACTTGCCAATGCCATTCGTGCATTGAGCATGGATGCCGTCCAGAAAGCCAAATCCGGGCATCCCGGAGCACCAATGGGAATGGCGGATATTGCTGAAGTCTTATGGAATGACTTCATGAAGCATAACCCTGCCAACCCATATTGGTTTGACCGTGACCGCTTTGTGCTGTCTAACGGCCATGGCTCTATGCTGATTTATTCTCTGCTGCATTTGACCGGTTATGACGTCAGTATTGAGGATTTGAAAAATTTCCGTCAGCTACACAGTAAAACCGCCGGCCACCCGGAGTACAGCTACTGCCCTGGTGTTGAAACGACGACTGGCCCTCTTGGGCAGGGTATTACCAATGCCGTGGGTATGGCACTGGCTGAAAAGGTATTGGCTGCACAGTTTAATCGTGACGACCATGACATCATTGATCATCATACCTACGCATTTCTGGGCGATGGCTGTTTGATGGAGGGTATCTCGCATGAAGCCTGTTCATTGGCCGGGACACTGGGTCTGGGTAAGCTGATCGCTTTTTGGGATGACAATGGCATCTCCATCGATGGTGAAGTTGAAGGCTGGTTCACGGATAACACTCCGGCACGTTTTGAAGCCTACGGATGGCAGGTTATTCCGGCAGTTGATGGTCACGATGCGGATCAGATCCGCGAGGCGATTGAACAGGCGCGTGAAAATACTCAGCAACCAACACTGATTTGTTGCAAAACCATTATCGGCTTTGGCTCTCCCAATAAACAGGGCAAGGAAGATTGTCACGGGGCTCCGCTGGGTGATGATGAAATATCATTGGCCCGTGATCAGTTGCAGTGGCCGCACCTTCCATTCGAAGTCCCGGGCGATATTTATGATGACTGGAATGCACTGGAAGCTGGTCAGTATGCTGAGAATGAGTGGAATGAGCGCCTTGCGGCCTATCAGACTGCCTATCCTGAGCTGGCCGCTGAGCTGCTGCGTCGTCTGGCGGGTGAACTGCCGGATAATTTCGAACAACAAGTGGATACATGGATTGCAGAGGTTGCTGCAAAGGGAGACAGTATTGCTTCACGTAAAGCCTCTCAGAATGCATTGAATGCACTGGGACCGGTTCTGCCAGAATTCCTTGGTGGTTCAGCAGACCTGGCAGGCTCAAACCTGACACTTTGGTCGGGCGCCAAGGGTATCAGCCGTGAAGATGCCAGTGGCAACTATATGTACTACGGTGTGCGTGAATTCGGTATGAGTGCCATGATGAACGGTATTGCCCTGCATGGCGGCTTTATTCCCTATGGCGCAACTTTCCTGGTGTTTATGGAGTATGCGCGCAATGCCGTGCGCATGGCTGCACTGATGAAGCAGCGGGTAATTTTTGTCTACACCCATGACTCAATTGGTCTGGGTGAAGATGGCCCAACGCACCAGCCGATTGAGCAGATTGCCAACCTGCGCCATACCCCAAATATGGAAACCTGGCGCCCTTGTGATGCGGTGGAATCCGCTGTTAGCTGGAAGTCAGCGGTGATGCGCACAGACGGACCTAGTGCACTGATCTTTTCGCGCCAGAATCTGCCTCACCAACCACGCAACGATGATCAGGTCGCAGCTGTGGCCCGTGGTGGTTATGTGTTGACCGATTGCGATGGCACACCAGAGATTATTCTGATGGCAACAGGTTCGGAAGTGGCTTTGGCGGTTAGCGCGGCCGAAACGCTGACGGCGGAAGGTCGGCGGGTGCGAGTGGTCTCCATGCCATGCACCGAGCGTTTTGATAAGCAGGATGCGGCTTACCGTGAGTCAGTGTTGCCAGCAGCCGTCACGGCTCGTGTGGCAGTGGAGGCGGCGCAGGCAGATTTCTGGTACAAGTATGTCGGTTTGAATGGTGCTATTGTTGGCATGCGCAGCTTCGGTGAGTCTGCGCCAGCCGGTGCCTTGTTCGAATACTTCGGCTTTACCACTGACAATGTCGCTAATACAGCCCGCGCACTGTTGTAAGCTGGTTCGTTAACCTAAAGAAAGGACGCGCAACACGCTATGAGTTACCGCATTGCCATTAATGGATATGGCCGCATAGGTCAGAGTGTGTTGCGCGCCCTGTATGAGCGCGGCTTGCAGCATCAGTTGCAGGTGGTGGCATTAAATGAGTTGTCAGACATCGAAACCCTGACCTATCTGACGCGCTATGATACCACCCATGGGCGCTTCCCCCTGCCGGTCAGCCACGATGGAAAGCATCTGCTGATTAATGGCGATAAAATCCGTGTACTGAGTGTTGAGGATCCTGAACAATTGCCCTGGGCAGAATTGGATGTTGATCTGGTCATGGATTGTTCCGGTAGTTTTTCCAATCTCGCTCAGGCGCAAAAGCACCTTGATAGTGGTGCGCAACGCTTGCTGTTTTCCAATCCGGCATCGGCCGATATCGACGCGACGGTTATCTATGGGTTTAATCATCAGCAATTGCGGACAGAGCATCGCGTGGCCTCGGCAGCATCCTGTACCACCAACTGCCTTGTGCCAGTGCTGGATATACTTGATCGTGAGTTTGGTATCATTAATGGTGTGACGACCACGGTGCATTCGGCTATGAATGATCAGCCGGTCATTGACAGTTATCACCGCACGGATTTGCGCTTAACACGCAGTGCGCTGCAATCCATCATTCCGGTTGATACCGGCCTGAGTAAGGGGATTGACCGGCTCTTGCCGCATTTGGCCGGACGCTTTGAATGCCTGCATCTGCGGGTACCAACGATCAATGTGTCGCTGATGGATTTGTCGGTTAACCTCGCCAGTGATACGTCAGCCGAAGCTGTGAATCGGTTGATAGAGGCTCAGTCATGCCAGGGCCAGTTTCAACAGTTGATGGGTTATACCGAAGAGCCGCATGCCTCAGTGGACTTTAATCGTGATCCCCGATCTGTGATTGTCGATGGCACGCAGACGCGGGTGACCGGTCAGCGGTTATTGAAAATGATCTGCTGGTTTGATAATGAGTGGGGTTACGCGAATCGTATGCTGGATGTTGCAGGTCACTGGCTTGAGCTTAGGAACAATTTTGATTAATAACTAAAAAGGAACTCTCCCTATGAGCATTCAGAAAATGACAAACCTGAATCTGGCCGGTAAACGGGTACTGATTCGTGAAGATCTGAACGTGCCGATCAAAGATGGAAAGGTCACCTCGGATGCACGTATTCGTGCATCTTTGCCAACGATAGAGTTAGCGTTGAAGGCGGGTGCTAAGGTCATGGTCATGTCTCATCTGGGACGTCCAACGGAAGGCGAATACGAAGCAAAATATTCACTGGGTCCGGTTGCCGAGCATCTGTCTAAATTGCTTAAGCGTCCCGTGCCACTGGTTAGTAATTGGCTGGATACGCCGTTTGACGTTGCCGAGGGTGATCTGGTAGTACTGGAAAACGTGCGTTTCAATGTGGGTGAGAAAAAAGATGACGAGGCTTTGGCAAAAACCATGGCATCGCTCTGTGATGTCTATGTGATGGATGCTTTTGGTACGGCGCACCGTGCTCAGGCATCAACTCATGGCGTAGCCAAATTCGCCCCGATTGCGTGTGCCGGTCCCTTGCTGGCAAATGAACTGGATGCTTTGGCCAAAGCGTTGGATGCGCCATCGAGACCCATGATGGCTATTGTCGGAGGCTCCAAGGTATCGACCAAGCTGGAGGTTTTGAATGCGCTGTCGGTTCGTTGTGATCAGCTTATTGTGGGCGGGGGCATTGCCAATACTTTTCTGGCCGCTGCCGGTAAGCCAGTCGGCAAGTCCTTGTGTGAGCATGATCTGATTCCGGTGGCGAAAGCGCTGATGGATAAGGTGTCCATCCCACTGCCGGTTGATGTGGTGGTGGCTACAGAGTTTGCTGAAAATGCCGTTGCGACCGTTAAACTGGTCGATGACGTGGCAGAAAACGATATGATTCTGGATATCGGCCCGCAGTCAGCCCAACATCTGGCTGAGATGCTTAAAGGTGCGGCACTATTATCTGGAATGGTCCGGTGGGTGTGTTTGAGTATGACCAGTTTGGTGAAGGTACTCGGGTTCTCTCCCTGGCGATTGCTGAAAGTGAAGGTTTTTCTATTGCTGGTGGTGGTGACACCCTGGCTGCAGTGGATAAATATGGAATTGAAGATCGGGTGTCTTACATTTCCACGGGTGGTGGTGCTTTTCTGGAGTTTGTAGAGGGCAAGGTCTTACCAGCAGTAGCGGTACTGGAACAGCGAGCTGCCCGGCACTAAAAATTAAATTAAAGAGGTTTACACATGGCACTTATTTCTATGCGACAGTTGCTTGACCATGCCGCCGAGCATGGCTACGGCATACCGGCTTTTAATGTAAATAACCTGGAGCAGATGCGCGCCATCATGGAAGCGGCGGCTAAAACCGATTCGCCGGTGATCGTGCAGGCATCAGCCGGTGCCCGCAAATATGCGGGCTCCAACTTTCTGCGCCATATGATTCTGGCTGCGATTGAGGAGTTTCCGCAGATTCCTGTGTGTATGCACCAGGATCATGGTACCAGTCCTGGCGTTTGCCAACGTTCGATTGCCATGGGCTTTTCGTCAGTGATGATGGATGGATCACTGGGGACCGATGGCAAAACCCCTACCAGTTATGAATACAACGTGGAGGTGACTCGCCGTACTGTGGAAATGGCGCATGCTTGTGGTGTTTCCGTTGAGGGGGAACTGGGCTGCCTGGGTTCACTGGAAACCGGTATGGCCGGTGAAGAAGATGGCATAGGTGCTGAAGGTGTACTGTCGCATGAGCAGATGCTGACGGATCCTGAAGAGGCCGCCGATTTTGTACGTAAAACCGGTGTGGATGCTTGGCAATCGCTATAGGGACCAGCCATGGTGCCTATAAATTTACCCGTCCACCCACAGGCGATACCTTGGCAATTCAGCGCATTAAAGAGATTCATGCACGTATTCCGGATACGCATCTGGTCATGCATGGCTCCTCATCGGTGCCGCAGGATTGGCTGGCGATTATTAACGAATATGGGGGTGAAATTCCGGAAACCTATGGGGTGCCGGTGGACGAAATCGTACAGGGTATTCGTCACGGGGTGCGCAAGGTGAATATCGATACCGATCTGCGCCTGGCATCAACTGGTGCCGTTCGTCGCTTCCTGGCGCAGAACCCGGCAGAGTTTGATCCACGTAAATATCTCAAGGAAACCATTAATGCGATGCGTGAAATCTGTATCGCCCGTTATGAAGCCTTTGGGACTGCCGGCCATGCCAGTAGTATTACACCAATTGCGCTGGAGGATATGGCTGAGCGCTACGAATCCGGTCAGCTGGATGTAAAAATTAACTGAGGATTCTATCGCCCGGAGACCGGGCTCCTACGATAAAATACACCCCCCTGTAGGAGCTCGCTCCGCGAGCGAATAAGCCCCAAATATACCCCCCCTGTAGGAGCT
>NZ_JRLB01000037.1 GCF_000764495.1 Nitrincola sp. A-D6 | reverse complement strand
GTGGGGTCGGGCAACAGCCAGGTATTCGGGCCAGGCCAGGTCTGATCCAGCCAGGTCTGCTGCTCAGCTGCTAAGCCCTTCAACAAAGGCGCAATCTGCGCCTGTGAAGCGGCGACGAGAATCAAACCCTTGTGTACAGGACGCCGCTTAAGTCTAAGCAGCCGCATCACGGCGGATTGGTCATAAGGATCGCAACCCAGCCCCCAAACAGCTTCAGTAGGTAGGCGATCACCCCTCCGGATTGCATTACACGCACAGTCTGTTGTAACTGCCAGGAATTCATAGATACACGCTACTATTTATTTGTCAGCTTATTAGTCAGCTACAAAGCTAAATACAGCTGGCGGTGAATCAGGTAATAATGCCGCAACCTGATTGACCCTTTGTAGCAGGGTTTCCATATCAGCCGCAACCAGATTAACATGGCCCAACTTTCGCCCGGCACGCTCTGATTTACCATAGAGGTGCAAATGCGCCCCTTCCACGGCCAAAATAGCAGCAGCATCACCCATACAACCGATAATATTGATCATACAGGTAGGCGCTATCGCCTGGGTCGAACCTAGCGGCAGCCCCTGGACAGCTCTCAGATGATTTTCAAACTGGCTGGTAATCGCACCATTTTGTGTCCAATGCCCCGAGTTATGCACACGGGGAGCCATCTCATTAGCCAGCAGCGTACCATCCGCTTGCTGAAACAGCTCCAGCGTCAGTACACCGACATAATCCAATGCATCTAATAGCTTGTGAATATAGTCTTCAGCCTGACGCTGCACGGCGTCACTCAGGTCAGGCAAAGGAGCGACTGAATAGCGCAGTATGCCATCTGCGTGGTTATTTTCCGCCAGCGGGTAGAACACCACCTCACCTTGCTGACCACGTACAGCAATGATCGATACTTCGCGAACAAAGGTGACGAAAGCCTCAACAATCAGACGTGCATGACCTATTTGCGCCCAGGCTTCATTCGCTTGAGCCGGGTCACGCAACACGGCCTGACCCTTACCGTCATAGCCTTCCGTAATCGACTTGGCCACGACGGCAGGCGCTCCTGCCTGCATCAACTCAGCACAGGCTTGCGCCAATTGTTCCGCTGAGCTGACCAGACGATAGTCAGCAACAGGGATAGATAACTGATCAAACAGCGCCTTCTCCGCCTCACGGTTCTGACACACTCGTAGCGCTTCGACGCCCGGATAAAGCGGCTTTTGCTGGGCCACTTGCTGTACCAGCGCCAAGGGCAGATGCTCAAATTCATAGGTGACCAGGTCAACCTGCGAAAGAAATTCGTCCAGTTTTTCGCCCGAACTGTCACTCAGCGTTGTACCTATATCGGCACTCGGACTACCGGTGGTATCAAAAAAAGCAAAACGATTGCCGAGCGGATAACCGGATAACGCCAACATCTGACCTAACTGTCCGGCACCAAGGACACCTATTCGCATGGATTTATTCACCTTTGTTCAACCTCTGGGATCAGGATTATCCATAACAGTCCGGGTCTGTTCATCCCGGAAGTTTTGCAAAGCACTCCTGACAGACACATCCTGCAATGCCACTATCTGAGCGGCGAGAATACCCGCATTGGTTGCCCCGGCTTTACCTATTGCCAGGGTACCTACAGGCACACCACCGGGCATCTGTACTATAGATAACAATGAGTCCATGCCACTGAGCGCCTTTGACTCAACCGGCACGCCCAACACTGGCAGAGCCGTCTGGGATGCCACCATACCAGGCAGATGGGCGGCCCCACCAGCGCCGGCTATGATGACCTGCAAACCTCTGTCGGCGGCACTCTTGGCATAGTCAAACAGCAGGTCAGGTGTACGGTGCGCCGAAACCACCCGTGTCTCATAGGCAACACCGAGCTTTTCCAGCATATTCACGGCATGCTCCATGGTCGGCCAGTCTGACCGGGAACCCATAATTACCCCAACTTTTGGCTGCATTGTCTAAATCCTGTAGCGCAACAAGGCACCGGAAAGGCACTTGTAAAAAATGAAAGCCCAGCAGGATACCCTTAAACGCTGGACGGGAAAAGTGAAACAGATTCATTTATTGTCAGGCAAAAGCACTATAGCGGTTGCCTACTAGCGCTATTTTACCGGCAAGTTCCAACTTTATCAGCTGTTGTTGTAATTCGCTCACAGTTAACCCGGTTTCAGAACGCAATGCATCTAATGTCCAGGACTCTTGTCGTAACAATGCCAACAGCGACTGTAGTTCCGGTGCAACAGGGTCAGGCAGCGGATTTACGACCATATCTACCGATGTACCATCCAAAAATCCCAGCAGGGGGGCCAGGGGTTCGCAAATATGCGCAGCCGTTTCCACCAGCACAGCCCCTTCACGTATCAATGCATGACAGCCCCTGGCCAAAGGATTGCTCAGTGCACCAGGCAAGGCAAATACTTCACGCCCTTGCTCCATGGCTAAACGGGCTGTAATCAAAGAGCCGCTTCGCAAAGCCGCTTCGACCACCAGCGTACCGACGCTCAAGCCACTAATAATGCGGTTTCGTCTTGGAAAATGTTCTGGACGAGGCCTGGTTCCCGGTGGAAACTCCGAAACTAACGCGCCGCCCTGTGCCAGAATAGCGTCAGCCAAACGGGTATTGCCGCGCGGATAGATAAGCTCCGGGCTGCTACCCAGAACCGCCAACGTCGGTCTTGCTGCATTGAGCGCCCCCTGATGAGCGGCAGCATCCACACCCTGCGCAAGACCGCTGGTAATAATGAAACCAGCACTAGCCAAAGAGCACGCAAGCTGCAGTGCCGACTGTAAACCACCAGGTGAAGGCTTGCGACTACCAACAACGGCAAGTTGCGGACAGACTAATAGCTTCACATCACCCCGTAGCCAGAGAACTGCTGGCGGATCATGGATCTGACGTAGTAAAGGAGGGTAGCCAGGGCAGTCGTAGCTGATGACCTGTAGATCAAGAGACTCAGCCATTCTGAGCAACTGATCAGCATGTTGAAAAAGCTTTACGGAGGAATTACGTGTGAAAAAATGCCGGGTATCTGCACGCAGTCGTACAGTATCCGGCAATTGCTGAGATAGAATATCAGCCGGTGTATAGCCTGCCGCTGTCAGTTGAGCCAAAGTGGCCGGACCCAGCCCGGGCACCTGACTGACAGCGATCCAGTCCCTTGGATCGCAGCGCATAAAAAACTCCTGTCAGTTGGGGTTGCGAATCTCATCCCCAACAGAAATGACATTGGTTGCTCGCATGATCAAAGCATAACTCACCTTATCGAATGACTTGAATACCATCAATATACCCGCATGTTCCGAGGGCAATTGCACTGTATCGTTAGCCACAGGGTCGCGTATCACTTCACCGGTGCGGTAGATTGAAAACACATGTCCTGGCTCGATCTGCTCCCGCTGACCGACATTCAACACCACCGCATCATACTGCCCGGCACTGGAAACACCTTTGAGCAATCCGATAATAAAACCTTCCTGGCCGTTTGGCGCTGGCTTTGGATAGAAGACAGACTGAATGCGAGTTTCTTCAGTTGGTAACACCCGGTAAGTTGCACGCACTTCTTCATTGGAGCTCTTCAAATCCAATGTAATAATATCTTCTTGCACCGCTGAAATAGCAGCGTCTGCGACCTTAAACAGCTCGTATCCCAGAAACTCGCCTGTGACTGGATCGATATACTCACGAGCGGGACGGTACACCGCCTGATTACGATCATTACGCAGCAACTCCCCACGTGCATAGGCTCTGTCGCCTGCGCCAGTGATCAGCCGACGATTATCACCGCCAACCACGTAAGGCGCCTGCTGCAGCAGATCGTCCTGAACCACCAGATTATCACTAATGAAGCTGTTTATATCACGGAGCGGAATGGCTGGTATGGCCTGTTCCAGCGGCATGTCGCGAACCTGAGGCTCAAGCGACCATCGCCAGGGCGCAAGCCAAGCCTTGGCTGCCCATCTACCCAGGTCAGGTATATAACATCGCCAGGGTAAATCAGATGGGGGTTATCAATCTGCGGATTCACCCCCCAGATTTCCGGCCAGCGCCAAGGCCGGTTGAGAAAATGCCCGGAAATATCCCAGAGGGTATCACCCTTGATAACGACATACTCTGTTGGATGATTCTGTTTCAGCTGTAACTGATCTTGGCTGGCCTGAGCTGCAGCCACGCTGGTGAAAAGCAGGCCTGCTGTCAGCAGCCCACATAGCAGTTTTTTCATATCCGCTTCCCTTTGATCAGATACCATCACCACTTCCAACCTCCGATTTTTCGGGAATTAAAAGCACTTCCAGGCATCATAACAATGCATTCAGTTTAGTATTCAGTATAATAGGCCTAATAGATTAAAACGTCACCTATCTTGCTATTCTAGCCTCTTAATATGATGCAGACCTATGTCCAAGCTCAATATTCTTGAATTTCCTGATCCACGTTTACGCACAATTGCGGAACCAGTCACCATCGTCGACGACGAGATTATTCAACTTATCGATGATATGTTTGAAACCATGTACGCTGCCAACGGCATAGGCCTGGCAGCAACACAAGTCAATGTTCACAAGCAGGTGGTGGTTATGGACTTATCTGAAGATGAGTCTGAGCCGTTAGTGTTAATTAATCCAAGCTTCAGCGTTATCCAGAAAGAGCTGGATGAGATGCAAGAAGGTTGTCTATCTGTGCCCGGGTTTTATGAAACCGTGACCCGGCCAAAGCACATCAAAGTGGAATTTTTGGGTCGCGATGGCAAGCCACAGAGTTTTGAAGCGGAAGGCCTGTTGGCTGTCTGCATTCAACACGAACTGGATCATCTTAATGGCAAGCTGTTTGTTGACTACCTATCCAAACTGAAGCGCAGCCGTATCCGTAGCAAACTGGAAAAACAACACAAACTCGATCAGCAGCCTCAACACTGATCATAGGTAACCGGAGCCCTGTGCATGAAGTCGCCGCTACGTATTGTTTTTGCCGGCACGCCGGAGTTTGCAGCCAGTAGCCTGGCCGCATTACTGCAGCACTCACATCATATTGTTGGTGTTTACACCCAACCAGACAGACCCGCTGGACGCGGTCGCAAGCTGATGCAAAGTCCGGTCAAGCAATTGGCACTACAGCACCACCTGCCGGTTTATCAGCCACAAAACTTTAAATCTGAACAGGACATTGCTGAACTTGCGGCCCTTCAACCTGACCTGATGATCGTTGCCGCGTATGGCTTGCTGCTGCCACAAAGCGTACTGAGTCTGCCCCCTCTGGGGTGTATTAATGTCCATGCGTCACTCTTGCCACGCTGGCGCGGTGCGGCGCCGATTCACCGAGCACTATTGGCTGGCGATCAACAAACCGGCATCACTATCATGCAAATGGACGCAGGGTTGGATACAGGTGCAATGCTATATAAACGCACGACTGAGATTCAGCCAGATGACACGGCTGGTAGTCTTCATGATCGCCTGGCGATGCTCGGAGCCGATACACTGATAGACAGCCTGGTTGCACTTACCCAAGGTCAACTCAGCGCTGCAAAGCAAGATGACGGCCTGGCCTGCTATGCCGCCAAGCTACTCAAGGAAGAGGGGCGTATTGACTGGTCTGCATCAGCCACACAATTGGCATTGCAGGTTCGTGGACTCAACCCCTGGCCCGTTGCTTTCTGTCAACTTGAAGACGAAACCTTACGTATATGGCAGGCTGAAGCAGATACAACTGTGGTAACGGCTAACCCACCAGGTACTCTGATTGCCATTCATCGGGACAGCCTTGAGGTTGCCACCGGTCAGGGCGTATTAAAGCTTACTAACATTCAATTACCCGGCAAACGGGCTCAGCCAGTCAGTGCCTTACTGAATGGCCAGCACCCGTTTACTATCGGCATGAGGTTTTCCTAGTGGCTGTTGATGTACGTCTGGTCGCCACTCGACTGCTCGAAGGATTACTGAGCCAACAGGGCTCCTTAGCTTCATTACTACCCAATGCTCAAGCACAGGTCAGCGAGCGCGATACAGCCCTGCTGCAACAACTGTGTTATGGCTGTACCCGCGAGTTCTTCCGTCTCGACGCCCTGGCACAACACCTGCTTAAAAAACCCTTTCAGTCCAAAGATTATGATCTATATGCTGTACTGCTACTGGGCTTATATCAGTTGCGTGAAATGCGTATACCTGAACACGCGGTTGTGCATGAAACCGTTGAGTTAACACGGCTACTGAATAAAGACTGGGCCAAAGGATTGATCAATGCCGTGCTGCGACGCTACCAACGTGAAGCTATCACCCTTGACCAGACCCTCTCACAGCACTCTGATGCCTACCACTGGAATCACCCACAGTGGATGCTGGACAAACTACAGCACAACTGGCCAGATCAGTGGCAATCTATTCTGGTTCAAAATGATATAAAAGGGCCCTTGTCACTCAGAGTTAATAAGCACTTACTATCCAGGGATGACTATCTAGACAAGCTACAACAGGAAGGTATTAGTGCTAAAGCCGGGAGTATGTGCGAACAAGCTATTATTCTGGATGAAGCCATGGATGTTCACCATCTTCCAGGCTTTGACCAAGGCTGGTGCAGCGTTCAGGACGAAGCGGCACAACTCAGTGGCTACCTGCTCGATGCCAAAGCTGATGAGCATATACTTGATGCGTGTGCGGCACCCGGAGGTAAACTGGGGCAGTTGCTGGAACTCCTGCCGGACAGCGCATGCGTTACCGCATTGGAACTCAGCGAGGCGCGCTCTCAACGCATTCGCGATAATCTGCAACGCCTGAACTTCAGTCACCGCTGTCAACTCATTAACGGCGATGCCGCTTCAAATAGCTGGTGGGATGGCAGTTTATATGACCGCATTCTCCTAGACGCACCTTGTAGCGGCAGTGGTGTTATCCGCCGCAATCCGGATATCAAGTTATTGCGCCAGAATGAAGACCTGCTAAAGCTGGCCAGCCTGCAAATGAGCATTCTGACTAACCTTTGGAGTCTGCTCAAACCGGGTGGCACACTACTCTATGCCACCTGCTCAGTATTTCCGCAGGAAAATGAGCGTATTATTGAACGCTTCTGTAAACAACAAGCGGACGCACTATTTCAGCCTCTGGCGTTGCCCTGGGGTATAGCATGCCCGATGGGGCTGCAGTTTTTCCCGAAACTACACAGCCATGATGGCTTTTTCTATGCCAAACTGATCAAGTCGACCGACAGCGGACAGAGTGGATTATGAACATAATCATCTTAGGGGCAGGGCAAGTAGGCGGCACACTGGCAGAAAACCTCGCCAGCGAAGCCAATGACATCACCATCATTGATACTGATGCCGCCAGATTACGTGAACTGGCCGATCGGCTGGATATACGCACATTGGATGGGCCAGCCTCCAATCCTTCGATGCTTGCCTTAGCCGGTGCACGTGATGCCGATATGCTGATTGCCGTGACTAATTCTGATGAGGTCAATATGATTGCCTGTCAGGTCGCACATACGATATTCAATATTCCCACCAAAATTGCCCGCATTCGTGAACATGACTACCTCTATAATAACAGAGCATTGTTTGGCTCAAAGGCCATGCCGGTTGATGTATTAATCAGCCCGGAAGAGTCCGTTACCCGCCACATCAAAAAAATGATTCAGCATCCTGGCGCATTACAGGTGCTGGATTTCGCAGAAGGTAAAGCGCAATTAGTTGCGGTACGTGCCTATTATGGCGGTCCGCTCGTTGGCCGGGAAATTTCTACCTGCGTGCACACATGCCTAATGTTGATACGCGAGTTGCCGCTATTTTTCGTCAGGACCGCCCTATAATTCCAAAGGGCGACACCATTATCGAGGCGGATGATGAGGTGTTTTTTATAGCGGCACAACGCGATATCCGTTCAGTCATGAGTGAGCTCAGGCGCCTGGATAAGCCCTATCGCCGCATTATTATTGCTGGAGGAGGGAATATTGGCGCCAGGCTGGCTGAAACCCTCGAGCAGAGCTTTCAAGTCAAAATCATTGAACGCTCCTTGCCACGCTGCCAACTATTGGCCAAAAAGCTTAATAACACCATCGTGCTACATGGCAGCGCTTCTGACCGTGATCTATTGATTGAAGAGAACATTGCAGACACCGATGTATTCTGTGCGCTGACCAATGATGACGAGGCCAACATCATGGCGTCGATGCTGGCAAAACGCCAGGGTGCACGTACGGTTATGACGCTGATCAACAATCCGGCTTACATAGACCTGGTACAGGGTGGGGTGATCGATATTGCCATTTCGCCACAACAAACCACCATTGGCTCCTTGTTAACTCATATCCGTCGCGGTGATGTGGTTGCAGTACACTCCTTACGACGTGGTGCAGCTGAGGCTATGGAGGCGATAGCACATGGTGATCGCAACTCATCCAAAGTTGTTGGACGCGCTATTGAAGACATCAATTTACCTCAAGGCACCACTATCGGCGCCATCATCCGTAACGACAAAGTATTAATCGCCCATGACGATATCGTGGTAGAAAATAATGACCACGTGATACTTTTTCTGGTTGATAAACGCCGGATTCCTGAAGTTGAGCGCCTGTTTCAGGTTGGCCTGACTTTCTTCTGAGGTTGCCATTATGCATTATCAGCTGACACTACGCGTACTGGGAATTCTTCTGATGCTGTTCAGTCTGGCTCAGCTTCCCCCGTCGCTGTGTCAATTTACTTTGTCGATGGCGCACACCAGGCTTTTATCTCAGCATTTTTTTATTCTGTTGGCCTGTGGCTTCTTATTATGGGTGCCTTTCTATCGCGTAAAAGGTGAGCTGCGTATCCGTGATGGCTTCCTGATCACGGTATTATTCTGGACAGTATTAGGCATATTCGGTGCCATACCGCTTTACCTGTCCCCAGAGCCTGATATGACGCTGGTGGATGCTGTATTTGAGTCAATTTCAGGGCTATCAACAACCGGGGCCACAGTGATTACCGGCCTGGATTACCTGCCTAAATCTATTCTCTATTACCGACAACAACTTCAATGGCTTGGTGGCATGGGTATCATCGTTCTTGCGGTGGCTATTCTGCCGATGCTGGGTATCGGGGGAATGCAGTTATTTCGTGCTGAAATCCCGGGACCAGTTAAAGACACTAAACTTACACCACGTATTACTGAAACAGCCAAAGCCCTATGGATCATCTACGCCATATTAACCATCTTCTGTGCCCTGGCATATTGGCTTGCTGGCATGACTCCCTTTGATGCGATATGCCATAGTTTTTCAACCGTTGCGCTGGGTGGGTTTTCAACCTATGACGCCAGCTTTGGGGCCTTTAACAGCCCAACAATTGAGCTTATTGGTATTTTCTTCATGGTTCTGTGCGGCATGAACTTTGCGCTGCATTTCTTTGCCTGGCGGCAACGCAGCCTGCTTCACTATTTTGGCGATTCTGAAGTACGCTTCTTTCTCAGCATACTCCTCTTGACCTTCATTATTACCTTTGCCGTGCTTCTTATTCACGAAACCTACCAACCCATCTATTCATTACGCAATGCGGCGTTTATGTCTGTGTCCATAGCAACGACGGCCGGCTTTTCTACAGGCAACTTTGCTTACTGGCCTGTTATGCTGCCGTTTATGTTATTTGTTACTGCCTTCGTAGGTGGCTGTGTCGGGTCAACTGGCGGCGGCATGAAAGTGATCCGTATCCTGCTAATCCTGAAACAGGGCTATAGGGAGTTACAACGCTTGGTTCATCCCAATGCTATATTTCCGGTTAAATTGGGACGACGCACGATTCCTGACAAGGTGCTTCAAGCTGTCTGGGGATTTTTCTCGGTTTACCTACTGATTTTATCATCATGATGATAGCGCTGATGGGTACAGGTCTGGATCAGGTCACGGCCTGGTCAGCCATAGGTGCAACCATAACCAACCTGGGTCCAGGTCTGGGTGATGTAGCCAACCATTATGGCGATATAAACAGTACCGCCAAGTGGATACTGTGCTTTTCAATGCTACTGGGGCGGCTCGAAGTCTTCACCCTGCTGGTTCTCTTTACCCCGGTATTCTGGCGCCGCTGATCAGTATACTCGTGCACCGCCTTCTGGGCGCGAATTAAAGCGTTTGTATTCCCACTGATACTGCGCTGGTAATTCACGCACGCAACGCTCTACAGAGCGGTTCATGGCCTCTGTGGCCAACTGGGCATCCTTGAGTGAAACATCGGCTTCGGCTTCACTGAAGTAAATTTCAAACCCGGCTGCGTTATCCAACCGCTTGGCATAGCCACAAATTACTTTAGCACCTGTCTGTGCAGCCAACTGCGGCAGCAGCGTCATAGTCAGGGCAGGGGTGCCAAAAAAGTCTGCAAACACACCGCTTCCCACATCGGGTTCCTGGTCCGGAAGTATGCCCACCATCTCGCTGCGTTTGAGCGCTTTCATCACTTTACGCACGCCCTGTACATTGGCTGGGGCCATATCCGTGCCTAGCCGTGCACGCATACGCTTGATCAGGTTGTCCAGCTGCTTCTGACGCGGGGGTTTGTACATAGCCGTAAAGGTATAACGGTTAGACAGATAGAGATTTAGCACCTCCCAGTTACCCAAATGTGGTGCCATCAAAATCACCCCCTTGCCAGCAGCAATGCCGTCGGTAATCAACGCTTCATTATGTACAGCATGGATGGTTTTCAATGTGCGTTTAACTGGCCATAACCAGGACATTCCCATTTCTGCAATGGACTGCCCGGTCTGTTCAAGGCTTTGCTGAATAATGATTTCACGCTGATCTTCTGACAGTTCCGGATAGCAGCTAGTTAGATTCGCACGGGTAGTGCGGTATATACGGCTGGTATCGCCCTGACGAAAAAAGTAGCGTCCCATGCGCTTTCCCAATCCTTGTGCCCACCGCAGTGGCAGCAAAGCAGTAAGACCCAAAGCCACAATGGCTAATATGCCTTTAATCTTTTTCATTCCAACCCCAGCATAATTTTCACTTATTATACCCATGAAGGCTCAAGACCTAGCAAGTTTCTCTGATGGAGTCACGCCCTATCGGCCTTGTTCATGTATAATTACGGGTTTATTTCGATCCCATTAACATAAGGTGATTCACGTGACTGACAAGGCTACTACAGACGTTAGCACATTTCAGGGTCTGATCCTCGCCCTGCAGCAGTATTGGGGCGACCAGGGTTGCGTTATCGTTCAGCCCCTTGATCTTGAGGTCGGGGCAGGGACCTTTCACCCTGCAACATTTTTACGCTCTATTGGCCCAGAGTCCTGGCGTTCGGCCTATGTACAGCCAAGTCGCCGCCCCACAGATGGCCGCTATGGAGAGAACCCCAACCGCCTGCAGCATTATTATCAATTTCAGGTAGTACTCAAACCATCACCGCCAAATCTGCAAGAGCTTTTTCTTGGCTCATTCAAGCATGTTGGTATTGATCCGTTGGTACATGATATCCGCTTTGTCGAAGATAACTGGGAGTCGCCCACACTGGGTGCCTGGGGGCTTGGCTGGGAGATATGGCTCAATGGTATGGAGGTGACTCAGTTCACCTATTTCCAACAGGCCGGTGGACTTGAGTGTTACCCGGTTACTGGTGAACTTACCTACGGGCTTGAGCGCATAGCCATGTACCTCCAGGGTGTCGACAGTGTCTACGACCTGGTCTGGGCCAAGCAACCTGACGGCAGCGTGGTGACCTACGGCGATGTGTTCCATCAGAATGAAGTCGAGATGTCGACCTATAATTTTGAACATGCCGACGTACCTACACTGTTTAGTAATTTTGATCATTATGAGCGCGAATGTAATAAGCTACTTGAAGCTTCACTGCCGCTACCCGCTTATGAAATGGTTCTGAAAGCTTCGCATACATTCAATCTGCTTGACTCACGCCATGCCATCTCAGTTACTGAACGTCAGCGCTTTATTCTTAGAGTAAGAACACTGGCTCGCCTGGTTGCTCATGCCTATTTCGACAAGCGCAAAGCCCTGGGCTTTCCACTTGCCCCGGAAGGCATTCGCCAGGAAGTTTTAGCCGCCAGCGAGGAGAAACACTAATGTCTGCACAGGATTTTCTGGTAGAGATCGGCACCGAAGAACTACCACCAACCTCCTTAAAAGCACTTGCCAGCGCATTTCTGAGTGGCATAGAGTCTGGGCTGCAACAGGCCGGTTTAACCTATACAAACGCCTGCTATTTTGCAGCTCCACGGCGTCTGGCTGTACAGATAACAGCTTTAGCTGAACGCCAGCCGGATCGTGAATTTGAAAAACGCGGACCTGCTACTCAAGCCCCGGCCAAGGCCGTTGAAGGCTTTGCCCGCTCGTGCGGCGTCACGGTTGATGAGCTGATTCAAACTGAAGTAGGTAAGGGGAGCTACTTTGTTCACCGCGGTATAGAGACAGGCAAATCATCTGAGGAACTCCTCCCCGCTATAGTGTCTGAATCGCTTAATCAGTTACCTATTCCAAAACGCATGCGCTGGGGTAGTAGCCGTACTGAGTTTGTCCGTCCCGTGCACTGGCTGGTAATGCTGTTGGGCGAAAGCGTCATCCCCTGTGAAATTCTAGGCCTCACGTCCGGTCGGAAAACCCGTGGTCACCGCTTCCATTATCCGCATGACATTGAGCTTTTATCTCCAGGTGATTACCAGCCTAAGCTACTATCACCCGGCAAGGTGATTGTTGATTTCGCTCAGCGCATGGAAAAAATTCGACAACAAGTATTGGCAGAAGCACAGAAAGTAAATGCAGAAGTCGTGATCGATGAAGACCTTCTTGAAGAAGTTTGTGCCCTTAATGAGTGGCCAGTAGCACTAACTGGTCGCTTTGAAGAGCGTTTTCTGGAGGTACCCTCTGAGGCATTGATCTCATCAATGAAGAGCAATCAGAAATACTTTCATCTAATTGATCAGCAGGGCAAGCTGCTACCTTACTTTATCACTGTGGCCAATATAGAATCGCTGGACCCTGCACAGATCATTTCAGGTAACGAGAAGGTAATTCGTCCACGTCTTGCTGATGCCGCCTTTTTCTTTGAGCAGGACCGCCAATCCCCCCTGGCTTCGCGTATTGATAAACTTAAAAGCATCGTTTTCCAACATGATCTGGGCACGCTGCATGACAAAACAGTGCGGGTCAGCAAGTTAGCAGGCAGCATTGCCCGCCTGATTGGTGGTAACACGGATTATGCCGAGCGTGCAGCAGCGCTGTCCAAATGCGACCTGATGACCGATATGGTTTTTGAGTTCACCGAGCTGCAAGGCTTAATGGGCTACTACTATGCGCGTCATGACGGCGAGGTTGACGAGGTTGCACTGGCGCTCAATGAACAGTACATGCCTCGTTTTTCTGGTGATGAACTCCCCACCACCAAAACCGGCATGGCCTTAGCGCTTGCGGATCGCATAGATACCATCACCGGTCTTTTTGCGATTAACCAACCACCCACCGGATCCAAAGATCCCTTTGCACTGCGTCGGCAGTCATTGGGTATTCTACGTATTATTATTGACCACCAGTTAGATTTAGACTTGGCGCAGCTGGTGCAACTCGCGGCATCAAACTATACAGATCTTCCCGGTAGTGCCGATGTAACTGAACGTGTTATTGATTTTATGCTGGAGCGCCTGCGGGCCTGGTATGAAGAGAAGGGCGTCTCTGTATCCGTTTACCAAGCGGTGCATGCACTTAGACCTACACGACCTCTCGATTTCAACAAGCGTGTTATTGCGGTGTCGGATTTTGCTCAACTACCTGAGGCTCAAGATCTTGCCGCAGCCAATAAGCGTGTTGCCAACATACTAGCCAAACAGTCTACAGCTGATGCGCCAAGTGTTGTTGACGCAAGCCTTCTGACTGAAGATGCCGAAAAAGAACTGGCGAATGCTGTTGCAACATTAACTGCACAAACCCGACCGCTATTTGCTCAGGGCCGGTATCCGGAAGCCATGACATTACTTGCAGCATTAAATCCGCAGGTAAACCGCTTTTTTGATGAGGTGATGGTTATGGCTGACGATGATGCCACAAGGCACAATCGCCTGGCATTACTTGCGCAACTTCGCGGGCTATTCCTTGGCACAGCGGATATCTCATTATTGTAATTGCAGACTTTCTTAATGCCCTTAAAAACCCTGCTAGCAGGGTTTTTTATTGCCCGAATGTTTCACGTGGAACACCGGTCCTACGCATCAAGGTATCCATAGAGTATCGCTTTATGGACACCGCCCATACAGAGTAGTTTTGTATTTACCATATATACAATTGTGCAGACAGCATATGCACTGCAATGTTTCACGTGAAACACCTCTCCTAGACGTCCATGCCAGCAGAATATAGCCTCAAGGATGGGGTCTATGCAGAAAACACAGGAGCAGCTTTCTGCCCGTACGTCCTGTACATGCACCGCTCCTGCGCATCCATGCGCACGCGGCAGGGCCTGCCCCACGATCAGAGCGAGTGTTTTGGGCATACCGTACATCCTGTACATAAAAAAGGAGGCCTAAGCCTCCTGGTGTTTATAGATGCTAGAAATCAATCACACATCAAGATTAGAAACATTCAGTGCATTCAACTCAATAAATGCCCTGCGCGGCTCAACATCGTCACCCATCAGGGTAGAGAAGAGTTTGTCAGCACCAATCACATCATCGATGTTAACCTGCAGCATACGACGCGCATCAGGATCCATAGTGGTTTCCCATAACTGATCCGGGTTCATCTCACCCAAACCTTTATAACGTTGCACGTTATTACCACGACGTGAAATATCCAGAAGCCAGGTAATGCCATCGCCAAGGTTACGCAATGGATAGACGCGTTCACCGCGCTGCAAATAGGCACCGTCTTCAAGCAGATCTTGCAACTCTTCACCTAGTTCAGCGATGGATTGATAATCACGCGAACGGAAGAAATCCTGATCAAAGCGATAGGTAACGTCATTACCATGCTGCGTAAACATAACCACCGGAATAAATTGACTGTGCTCTCGATCTTCAACAACAGAGCAGCTGTACCAGGCAGAAGAGGAACTGACATGATCGGAAAGATAGCTAGACAACAAATCAACCCAGGCTGCCACAGCTTCTCTATCGTATAGAGTTTCAACATCCAGTTTTTTCAGATACATCAATTGACCGAGGACTGAGCGCGGATAAACACGGCTGATACGGTCGATGAGTGACTCTACATGACGATAACGTGAGATGAGCTTTTCCAGTGCTTCACCGGAAATTGCTGGCGCATCAGCAGACGGAAACAGCTGTGTGCCATCCAGCGCACCCTGTAACAAGTACTGCTCTAAGGCAGGCTCATCTTTGAGGTACTGCTCTTGCTTGCCCTTACGCACTTTATACAGAGGTGGCTGAGCAATATAGATGTGGCCACGTTCAATCAACTCAGGCATTTGCCGATAGAAGAAAGTCAGCAGCAGGGTACGGATGTGCGAACCATCCACGTCGGCATCGGTCATGATGATAATGGAATGGTAACGTAGCTTATCCGGATTAAACTCATCACGACCAATACCACAACCCAATGCCGTAATCAGGGTGCCCACCTCAGCAGAGGTCAGCATCTTATCAAAGCGGGCTTTTTCAACGTTAAGGATTTTACCCTTAAGCGGCAAGATAGCCTGGGTACGACGATCACGACCCTGCTTGGCCGAACCACCCGCAGAATCACCCTCTACCAGGTAAATTTCAGACAGTGCGGGATCTTTTTCCTGACAATCGGCTAACTTACCTGGTAGACCGGCAACATCCAGCGCACCTTTACGGCGCGTCATCTCACGCGCTTTACGCGCCGCTTCACGCGCACGCGCCGCATCGATCATCTTGGAGACAATCGCCTTGGCGTCCTGAGGGTTCTCCAATAGATAATCCGACAGGTTTTGAGCCATCAGCTGTTCAACCGCCAATTTAACTTCAGAGGAAACCAGCTTATCTTTGGTCTGAGAAGAGAATTTTGGATCTGGAACTTTAACAGAAATGATGGCATTCAGACCCTCACGAGAGTCATCACCCGTCGTAGCAACTTTACCATTTTTATTCAGTTGTTCATTATCTATATAGCCATTCAGGCAGCGGGTGAGAGACGCACGAAAACCAGAAAGGTGGGTACCTCCATCGCGCTGGGGAATATTATTGGCAAAGCAATGAATGCTTTCCTGGTAACTATCATTCCACTGCATAGCCACTTCAACACCGACACCATTTTCATGCATGGCGTTAAAATGGAAAATCGAGTTAACCGTGGTTTTACTCTGATTCAGGTAGGCAACAAAGGAAGCCAAACCACCTTCATATTCAAAAACCTCTTCACGTCCCGCACGCTCATCTTTAAGGCGGATACGCACACCAGAGTTAAGGAAGGAGAGTTCACGCAAGCGCTTCGCCAACAGATCAAAATGGAAATGGATATTGGTGAAGGTTTCTTCAGATGGCTTGAAACGCACAATGGTACCGGTCGAGTCGGTTTCACCCACTATTTTCAGCGGAGCAACAGGAACACCATGACGGTAGACCTGTTCATGAACTTTACCATCTCGACGAATGGTAAGAGTCAGCTCACTGGAAAGAGCATTAACGACCGATACACCCACACCATGTAAACCACCGGAAACCTTGTAGGTGTTGTCATCGAACTTACCGCCGGCATGTAACACCGTCATGATCACTTCGGCCGCCGAAACACCTTCTTCTTCATGAATATCAGTAGGAACACCACGACCATTATCAAAAACTGTGACGCTTTCATCCGGATGGATAATAACCGCAACTTCCGTGCAATAGCCGGCCAGCGCTTCGTCAATACCGTTATCTACAAGCTCAAACACCATATGATGCAGACCACTGCCATCATCGGTGTCACCTATGTACATACCAGGACGTTTTCTGACGGCATCGAGTCCTTTTAGAACCTTGATACTCGATGAATCATAACTATGGTTTTCACCACTCATTTTACACTCCTAGCGTCACCGGCTAAGTAAGTGGCCGGCATCCAGATGAAAGAGCGCCAGATCCGTATCCGGCGACCAAAATTCAGTTAATGTGTCTGGCTCGACACAAGTGATGAAGCATTGATCCTGGCTGCGCTCAAGAAATTGGCAAAACAGCCTGGCATGCGGTTCATCCAGTTCAGAAGGCAGGTCATCGATCAGATAGATACAGGGCCTGTCAGCTTTTTGCCGAAACAACTGCCCCTGCGCCAGGCGCAATGCACTGACGACCAATTTCTTCTGACCCCGTGAGAGGCGGTCTGCTGCATTGACTCCACCACAACGAAAGCGCAAATCAGCACGTTGCGGTCCGGACAGCGTAAACCCTTGAGCGGCTTCTCTGGGAAATTGATCAGCCAAAACAGCCATCAACTCCCGCTTACTATCCCAGCCAGAGTGAAACTTAAGCTCAACTTCGACATCACCCAAGAGCACCGACAGAATGCGCTTGAACTCCGGTAACAACGCAGCAATATAGGCTTGCCGATGCTGAGTCAACAGCTCACCGTAGCTAACAAACTCACGATCCCAGACCTGCATCTGGAACCTGTCGATTTTACCATATTTCAATAAAGAATTTCTTTGTTTCAATGCACGCCTGAAACCCCGCCACAAGGTTATAAACGCAGGATCAGCATGAAAGCCACCCCAATCAATAAACTGCCGCCTAACCGAAGGCGAGCCGTCTAAAAGCTCAAAGGTACCACTATAAAGAACCTGTACGGGTAAAAGACTGGCAAGCTCAGCTGAATCCAGTGAACGCCCATCGAAACGTACCCTTACATCTCCGTCCAGTGTACGCTCTACACCAAGAGCTAGAGGGTGTGTGGATGAGGATGACTCAACGCGGGAAAAAACCAAGGCTGATTGTTCACCCTGTGATACCAGATGACGTAGCTCGGTAGTGCGGAAAGAACGGGTTGTGGATAAAAAATGAATCGCTTCCAGAATACTGGTTTTACCACTGCCATTCTGACCCGAGATAATATTGATCCGCGACGCCGGGGAAAAAACCGGAGTCTGAAGATTTCGAATTCTGGAAATCTGTAGTTCAGTGATAGGCATAAAGTAAAAGCAGGAGAGAGCCTAGCTCTCTCCGACCCGATTACATACGCATCGGCATGACGACATAGACCGCGTCATTTTCATCGTAGCCCTGCACTAATGCACTGGAATTGGCATCTGAAAGAATTAGACGCACGACATCGGAATTGAGAATGGACAGGACGTCCAGTAGATAGTTAACGTTAAAACCTATCTCCAGGTCCTGGCCTTCATAATCGATCGCCAGGGTCTCCTCAGCTTCTTCCTGCTCCGGATTGTTAGCAGTGACCTTCAACAGGCCATTTGACAGATTCAGACGCACGCCACGGTATTTTTCATTAGACAGTATGGCAATACGGGTAAATACCTGACGTAGCTCCTGACGGTCTCCCAGCAACACCTTATCACCATTGCGTGGTATAACCCGATTGTAATCAGGAAACTTGCCATCGACCAGCTTAGAGGTGAAGGTGAAGTCTCCAACCACGGCACGAATATGGCTTGAACCAATAACCAGCGTGACCGGTGCATCTCCACCCTGTAACAAACGTGCCAGTTCAAGAATACCTTTACGCGGCACAATGATCTGGTGATCAAGACCCGCTTCAGCATCTACCGGCGTCAGGCAGGTTGCCAGGCGGTGCCCATCAGTCGACACAGCGCGCAGACTCGCGTCACGCACCTCCATTAGCATACCATTCAGATAGTAACGCACATCCTGCTGCGCCATAGAGAAACCGGTTTTCTCAATCAACTGGCGTAAAGCAGACTGCGGTAAGGAGATCGTCATCGCTTCCGGGCTATCTTCCACATTGGGAAAATCAGCCGCAGGCAAAGTTGCCAATGAGAAGCGGCTGCGACCAGCCTTGATACGCGCTTTTTCGTCAGTCACACTGATCTCAACAAACGCATCATCTGAAAGTGATTTGCAAATATCCATTAACTTGCGGGCAGGCACAGTAATTGAGCCTGACTCAGACAGCTCTTGTAATGGAATCCTTGCTACCAGTTCGACTTCAAGATCAGTACCGGTCAGGGACAGCATGCCGTCCTCAGCAACCAGAAGAATATTAGAGAGTACCGGCATGGTCTGACGGCGTTCAACTACACCAGCCACCAACTGCAGGGGTCTGATCAGTGCTTCTCTGGAAATGACGAATCTCATGGCTTCATTCCTTGGTCAGGATCTGAGCGCTACGCCGTCAGATGACGCAGCAGGTTTTTATAATCTTCACTAATGTCGTTGTTGCTTTCGCGAAGCTCCTTAATTTTACGACACGCATGAAGAACCGTCGTATGATCTCGACCACCAAATGCGCTGCCAATTTCCGGCAAGCTATGGTTAGTCAGTTCCTTCGATAATGACATAGCCATCTGCCGTGGTCGAGCAATAGAACGACTGCGGCGCTTCGAGAGGAGATCATTGATCTTAATTTTATAGTAATCTGCGACAACTCGCTGAATATTATCAATACTTACCTGCTTATCCTGCAAGGCAAGCAGATCTTTCAGCGACTCTTTAATAAAAGGTGTATTGATCTCACTACCCGTGAAGTGAGCATTCGCTATCACTCGCTTTAGCGCACCCTCGAGTTCACGTACGTTGGAACGAATTTTCTGCGCCAGAAAGAAAGCGGAGTCATCGGGCAACTGGATGCGCGCTTCTTCGGCTTTTTTCATCAAAATGGCCACACGGGTTTCCAGTTCTGGCGGCTCAATCGGAACCGTTAGTCCCCAGCCAAAACGTGACTTCAGGCGCTCTTCAACGCCGGATATTTCTTTAGGATAGCGATCACTGGTCAAAATTAACTGCTGACCGCCTTCCAACAAGGCATTAAAGGTATGGAAAAACTCCTCCTGGGAGCGCTCCTTCCCCGCAAAAAACTGAATATCATCAATCAGCAAGGCATCAACAGAACGGTAGTAGCGCTTGAAATCATTGATGGCATTCAACTGCAACGCTTTAACCATATCGGCGACAAAGCGCTCTGAGTGCAGATAGACAATACGCGCATTAGGATTACGCTTAAGCATTTCGCAGCCTACCGCATGCATCAAATGCGTTTTACCCAGACCCACACCACCATAGATAAACAGGGGGTTGTAACCACCACCGGGGTTATCCGCTACCTGCTGGGCCGCTGCAAGAGCCAACTGGTTAGATTTACCCTGTACAAAAGCCTGAAAGGTAAACGCAGGATTCAGATTCGACTGATGCTTCACCCCTCCTTCGATATCTACCTTGCGTGATGCACGCCTGCGTGGCTCATCTACCGCGACAGATTGTTGCTCTCTGCGAGTGTCCTGTTGTGGTAACGGATTAGATTCAACCTCTAAGGCCGGCAAATAATTAGCCTCAGCCGTTTCAGGCTCCTCAGCAGGTACACCAGGTCGAATATCGGGTTGCAAGCGCAGAGACCGTTCAGGCTGAGACTGGGTAGCAGGAGGGGTTCGGGCCGTCAAAAAACCGCTATCACCATTTGCCGCCATCGGCTTAGCCATAATATCGATACTAACATCGGCACTGAGATTACCGCTGACATTTACAAATGTTTGACGAATGTGATTCAGATACTTGTCGGTAACCCAGTCTTTAACAAAGCGATTCGGTGCCGTTAGGATCAAACGATCAGCTGTACAATCAGCCAGACGCAGCGGACGTATCCATGTATTGAACTGCTGCGACGGGAACTCCTCCCTGAGACCGGATAAACACCGCTCCCATAACGCTTCTGACATGCACTAACCCCGGGCCGATTCTTCTTGCTGATAACTGAGTGGAATAGCAGCCATTCTATCCTTTTTAGAAGGAGTTATCCACAACCCGGCCAGCACAGCCAATAGTGATAAATTAGCAAAAAAACCAGAAAAGGTTTGCAAGCCAAAGCACCTGCAACTATAATTTCGCGTCTGATTTTTACATACATCGTGGATACTTGCCACGCACGCACCACAAACGTAAGCAGGACTGGGCAATGAAAAGAACATTTCAACCAAGCGTACTGAAACGCGCTCGTACGCACGGTTTCCGTGCACGCATGGCAACCAAAAACGGTAGTCAGGTACTGAACCGTCGTCGTGCCAAAGGTCGCAAAAGACTTGCTGTTTAAGCAGTCTTAGCCGCTACCGACTGAATGGCCGAATTCGGATACCCCCGGGCATCAAGACTTTTGACGCCCGGGGACTTCAAACGTGTATTCGACAGAGCCAGTTTTAAAGTCTCTGACCCCTCTCTGTTGATTCTCGCTCGAACAAACGAACTTGGTCACCCCCGACTCGGTTTTGTTATTTCCAAAAAAAATGTCCGTCGGGCTGTCAAACGTAGTCACATTCGACGTATCATTCGCGAATCTTTTCGTTTACGTCAGCACCAACTGCCGAGCGTTGATATAATTATTCTCGCTCGCAAGGGTCTAGATACCCTTGACAGCAGCCAACTGCGCACTCTGATTGAGCGTAGCTGGACGCGGCTGGAACGAAAATCTTCTAACGCCCAAAAAGACAACTGATGGTTTATCCCGATGGATGTACAGCGAGTCATATTACTTTCCGCACTGGCCCTGATTACCTACTTGGGCTTTCTACAGTGGAACCAGGATTATAATCAACCGACCTCTGCACCTCAGGAGGTCGTAAACCCTGCCGTGATCAATGGCGGTACTATTTCTAACAGAACTGGCTCTAACAGTCCTGGCTCTGACCTTCCCGGCAGTGCTCCGACGGCTGACGACATTCCGGCTGCTACTGATGACGCAGTAGCTGTCACCGGTCTTCAGCAAGAACAGCAAGAAGTGTCATCCAGCGACCTGGTTCGTGTTCAGACAGATGTATTTGATCTGGTTATCGACAGTCGCGGTGGTGATATCATCTATGCGGCCTTACTGGATCATAAAGATCGAATTACAGCCGATGATCCCTTTGTCCTTCTGGAAAAGAATGCCAAGCGTACCTATGTAGCTCAAAGCGGGCTGGTAGGTCGTGATGGACCAGATGCCAGTCCGGAAGGCCGCCCAGTTTTCCAGTCAGCGTCCAGTAGCTATTCACTGGATGACAATGAATTACTCTCGGTAGATCTGAAATACACCACGGAAGCGGGTGTTAACATCATCAAACGCTTTTCTTTCGAGCGCGGCAGCTACCGTATTGGCCTGGACTACCTGATTGATAATCAGAGTAATTCCCCCTTCCTCTCAACTCTATTTGGTCAACTGAAACGGGATCAGAGTGCTGACCCGACCAGTGGCACATCAGTTGGTATGCAATCCTACCTGGGTGCCGTTTTCTCTACTGATGAAAACAAGTACGAGAAAGTGACATTCAAGGATATGGATAAAGACAACTACAAACAGACCAGTCAAGATGGCTGGGTAGCGTTCAGTCAGCATTATTTTGTCAGTGCCTGGGTGCCCAAGCCTGGTGAAACGCACACCTATCAAACCCGTAAGGTCAATGATGAATTTATCGCTGGCTTTCTGTCGCCAGCTGTTGAAGTCCTCCCTGGCAGCACGGCAGAACTCAGCGCCAATCTGTTTGTTGGGCCCAAAGACCAGGAACAGCTGGAAGCCACGGCACCTAACCTGAAACTCACGGTAGATTACGGCTGGCTCTGGTGGATCGCTTATCCACTCTATTGGCTGCTGACCACTATCCAGAGCTTTGTGGGTAACTGGGGCCTGGCTATTATCGGCATTACTATTACTGTAAAAGCGGCCTTGTTCCAGCTTAATGCCAAAGCCTTCCGCTCCATGGCAAAAATGCGCAAATTTGGTCCGGAAATGATGCGCATGAAAGAGCTCTATGGTGATGACCGCCAGAAGATGTCTCAGGAGATGATGAAGCTCTACAAAAAAGAAAAGATCAATCCCCTGGGCGGCTGCTTGCCCATCGTAGCGCAGATGCCAGTGTTCATTGCACTTTACTGGTACTGATGGAGTCGGTTGAGCTGCGTCACGCGCCGTTCTTCCTGTACATTCAGGACTTGTCAGTGATGGATCCCTATTTCATCCTGCCGATTCTGATGGGCATCACTATGTTCCTGCAGCAGAAGCTTAACCCGACACCGCCAGATCCAATGCAGGCGAAGATCATGAAAATGCTACCGATCATTTTCACCTTCTTCTTCCTGTGGTTCCCGGCAGGCCTGGTACTTTACTGGCTGGTAAACAACATTCTATCGATCGCACAGCAGTGGTATATCACCCGCCAGATTGAAAAAGAAGGCACCTGATAGCTCACTTGCAGTAGATAAAAAGACTCCTTCAGGAGTCTTTTTTCGTTATAGTGACGCACAACACCACCCAATACCCTGAGGAGCACAGATGCACAGCCAAGACACTATCGCAGCACAGGCCACCGCTCCCGGGCGTGGCGGCGTTGGTATCATTCGTGTATCGGGCCCTCTGGCACTGGCTATTGCAAAACAGGTGCTGCAGCGTGAACCGGCGCCGCGCTACGCTCACTACGGTGACTTTTATGCCGCCGATGGACAGAGTATCGATCAGGGAATCGGCCTGTATTTCCCCGGTCCTAATTCCTTCACCGGTGAAGATGTGCTGGAGCTACAGGCGCATGGCGGCCCAGTGGTGATGGACTTCATCCTACAACGGGTAATCAGTCTGGGCGCTCGGCCCGCTCGACCCGGCGAGTTTTCTGAACGTGCCTTTCTGAATGACAAGCTGGACCTGGCACAGGCCGAAGCCATCGCCGACCTGATCAACAGCACTTCTGAACAAGCCGCACGCTGTGCACTGCGTTCACTACAAGGTGCATTTTCAGCGCGTATCCACGCCCTGGTTGAACGACTAATCCAGCTGCGTATCTATGTGGAAGCCGCCATAGACTTCCCTGAGGAGGAGATCGACTTTCTCGCCGATGGTAAGGTACAGCAGGATTTGCTCGCCATCATGGCCGATCTTGAAGCGGTACAGCGCGAAGCCCATCAGGGCAGTTTAATGCGCGAAGGCATGCATGTGGTCATAGCCGGTAAACCCAATGCCGGTAAATCCAGCCTGCTAAATGCGCTGGCAGGACGGGAAACGGCGATTGTCACCGATATCGCCGGCACCACCCGCGACGTGCTGAGAGAGCATATTCACATCGACGGCATGCCCTTGCATATTATCGACACCGCTGGCTTACGTGATGCCCCGGATCAGGTTGAAAAAATCGGCATCGACCGCGCCTGGCAGGAGATACACAAGGCGGACCGCATTCTTATGGTGGTAGACAGCAGCGAAACCCATGCCGCAACCCCCGAGAAGATCTGGCCAGAATTTGTAGCTCAATTGGCTGATGCCAGTAACATCACCGTTATCCGCAATAAGATCGATCTACAGGCAGAAGAACCGCAGCTTATTCAGGAAAGTGAATACTCACTTATCTCCCTGTCGGCCAAACAAGGCAGGGGGTTGAGTTACTGCGTGAACACCTGAAAGCCTGCATAGGCTTCAGCAACACCACTGAAGGCGGATTTATGGCACGTAGACGCCACCTGGATGCGCTGGATCAATGCCATCAACAACTGCAAGCTGGCCTGGCACAACTGCAGGGTTACAGCGCCGGTGAGCTATTAGCGGAAGATCTGCGCATGGCCCAGCAAAGCCTGGGAGAGATCACCGGGGAGTTCACCCCGGATGATCTGTTAGGAAGGATCTTTTCGAGCTTTTGTATCGGGAAGTGATCAGGGCTTAAGTAAAACCTTTCCTTTACGACCCGGCTGGAGCGTGGCACGCACGGCCTCAGCCGCTTCAGCCAGATCATAGATCGCATCGACAGGCAGCTGTAGTTCTCCACCACCTACACGTTGGAAGAGTTCGCCGACTAGCCTCTGCTTGTCTTCCTGGCTCATCTCCTGACTGACCTTACTACCCCAAAACCCCTTAACCGTAGCCTGCTTAAAAATCACGTCGCCGGAGCTGATACGCATCGGCTCGCCAGTCATAGAACCGAAGGCTACCAAGGTACCCCCTTCACCCAATAGCGATAGCAGCTCACCGCTAGCCTCACCACCCACAGAGTCAACCGCCGCACTGATCGGTGCGTCACCTACAATAGCGCGCACCTGATCCATCCAATCCGACTGAGCCGTAGACACCGCATGGGTGATACCCAACGCGGCCAGTTCGTCCACACCAGCATCACGGCGCACCAGATTAATCGTATGCACGCCACGGGCCGCTGCGAGCATCGCCAGGGTCTTACCAACCGTGCCATTGGCGGTGTTTTGCAATACCCATTGCCCAGACTCAACCTGGAGAAACTCCAACAGCATCAACGCACTCAACGGCATGGCAATCAACTGTGCCGCTGTTTCATCGCTGAGGGCATCGGGTACCGGAATTGTCATTCCAGCCGGGGCAGTGAAAAATTCGGCCCAAGTGCCGTGCGCACTGGCAACAGCAACGCGCTGACCGATAGAGAAGCCCACGACGCCTTCGCCAAGCGCATCAATCACGCCAACCGCTTCACTCCCGCCTATGGCGGGCAATACCGGTTTATAGCCGTATTCTCCACGTATGGTCCAGAGGTCATGGTGGTGAATGGCCGCCAGTAGCATTTTTACCCGTACCTCGCCGGGGCCAGGCTGTGGGATGGGACTTTCGCCCAGAGTCAGCACATCAGCAGGTTCGCCAAAGGTGTTGTGGATAGCACTACGCATAATAGATTCCTTAAGACATGTAAATTAGGAGAGGCTGATCACGCCAACAACTTAAGTAGCGCTTCGGCAGTCACTTCGGAACTGCCAGGGTTCTGACCCGTGACTAGCTTGCCATCAATCACTGCCAGTGGCTGCCAATCATCACCTTTTTCATAAATCCCGCCTAAGCGTTTGAATTCATCTTCAATCAGAAAAGGCACTACATCGGTCAGACCTACAGCGGCTTCTTCGCTGTTAGAAAAACCAGTCACCTTACGACCCGCGATCAACGGCTGACCAGCGTCATCCTGCACCTTGATAAGCGCACCAGGTGCGTGGCAAACCAATCCAAGGGGTTTATCGGCACGAGCAAACGCCTCGATCAACGCGATGGAGGTTGCATCATAGGCAAGATCCCATAGCGGACCGTGGCCACCGGGATAGAACACGGCATCGAAATCAGCGGCATCAATCTGAGTCAGTGGCAGAGTAGCGGCCAGTTGCTGTTTTGCATGCGTATCCTGGTAGAAGCGTTCAGTGGCTTCGGTTTGTGCTTCCGGCGCATCACTCTTTGGGTCAAGCGGTGGCTGACCACCAGCGGGTGAAGCCAGGGTGATCTTGGCACCGGCATCTTTAAATACGTAATAAGGCGCTGCAAATTCTTCCAGCCAGAAGCCAGTTTTATGACCTGTGTCGCCAAGGCGGTCATGTGAGGTTAAAACCATCAGTATATTCATTGGATTACTCCTTGCGTGTTCTTTTCAAAGTTGAAATGAGGCCGCTGGCTAGATTGAAGCCACCATGGACAGCATTCTAGTAAAGATTAGACCGGTCGTCTAGTAAATGGTAAAAAATAGACAGTCACGTTTTCCACTTGAATTCAGACTAGGCGCTCGAAGACCAGGACGCAAACGTGTGCAGTAACAATATCAGGATTAAAAATGCAGGCCAGGATGTGTTTCTCAGTTTAGCCCGTCTAGCCCAAGCATGCGCTTGGTGGCAACCATGGCTGACTCGAGGGGTTTACGGTCACGGGTAATTTTGGCGCGCAAACTTGCTCCCATCCACAGCTGATACAGATTAGCCGCCACTTCACGGCTTTCAGCCAGGGCAATAAAGAGCCGTCAGAAATACCTTCTTCAAGAATCTGAGCAATACGCGCAATGACACGATCGGTTCCCTGCTCCAGCACTTTACGCATCCCTTCGGACAAGTCGCTAACCTCTGCGGCCAGTTTAACGGCTAAACATTTACCCTTCGGGTCGCTGTCAGCCTCAATATCGATCCAGTATTGCCAATAGCGCATTAATCGCTGCGCAGCAGATTGACCTGGTTGAGTCAACACGGCTTCGAGCTGAATCGAGTATTCAGCGAAGTAGGTTTCCAGTAAGGCTTCACCAAAAGCCTCTTTCGACTTGAAATAGTGATAGAAGGAGCCTTTAGGTACACTGGATGCGAGTAGAATTTCGTTGAGGCCCACGGCAACAAAGCCTTTACCGCTAATTATCGGTTTGGCCGTGTCCAGGATGTGTTTGCGAACGTCAGTAGTGGCTGCTATTTTCATCCAAATATTCTATCCCCGAGTAGACCGGTTGTCTAGAAACCCGCAAAAAACAAAGCTCAATATGACCAATCTGCACCCATAGCCGATGTGCTAGACTTTCCGAGTTAGATGATGATCTTCATGAGCGCCATTACATACCCGAAAGGATAAATAAAATGCCTGATGCTTCCGACAAAAAGTCATCCAACCTAAACCACATCACCACACTGTTTTTTGATGTTAACGAAACGCTGTTGGATATTCAGCCTCTGAAAGCCGTGATCAGCAAAACGTTAGACAATCGACAAGAGCTTGCGGATCTGTGGTTTATTTCGCTCCTACACCACTCTCTGGTGGATACCGCCAGTGGTGGCTGGCACACCTTTGCTGAAATAGGTAATGCCGTACTCAATATGCTGGCAGCACAGCATAATATCCAGATGAGTGATGATGCACCGTCGATTGCTGAAGCGTTATCACAATTACCACCCCATGCAGATGTTATTCCTGCGCTTTCGGCACTCCAGCAGCAGGGCTTCAAGCTGGTAGCACTGACTAACTCGTCGCGAGCCCTGGCTGACAAGCAGCTAAATCACGCTGGCATTATGCACTTCTTCGATGCTGTGCTTAGCGTTGAGAGCATCAAGACCTATAAGCCCGACTTGAAAGTGTATTGCTGGGCCACTGAACAGATGGATGTTCCACGTGAAAACACCTTGATGATTGCAGCCCATAGCTGGGATGTCGGCGGAGCGAAGCGTGCTGGTATGCACACGGCGTTTATCGCACGCAAAGGTCAGACCCTGTCACCACTCTTACCCGAGCCTGATCTTGTTTGCTCGGATCTCAACGATCTTGCTGCATCCCTAGGGCCTACAAAAGTAAATGAAATGCAAAATTAATATTACTTTCGAAAGCGAACCCTGCGTTCTGGAGACAACCGCCAGATTTGCAGTGCCATGGCCAGGCTCAAGCGGTGATTGGGATCATCAAGACTGCCACCCAGCAAAGACTCTATACGTTGCAGGCGGGAGGTCATGGTGTTTCGATGCACCCCTAACCGAGCCGCGGCCAACACCAGGTTACCATTGACCTGAAACCAGGCTTCAAGGGTGGGAATCAATACCGGTTCAGGCCCTTTATCGGCATTCAATACAACACCCAGATTATCCGTCACAAAGCGATCCAGGATACTGCGGTCACGAATCCCCGCCAATAGCGCCAGCGTGCCCATTTCATCAAAACTACACAGCCCCAGTCGATCAGGAAAGGCTTGCGCGGCAACCAATGCCTGACGCGCCTGGTAGAGTCCAAGCGCCCATTCGGACACATCTTTTCCCGGACTGCCTAAGCCCAGACATAAGCGTAGCGGGGCCAGCGTCTGATTATGTTCGGCTAACCACTGCGCCAAGTGCTCACGGCGTAATTCTGGATTCTCCTCTGCTTCTGGCAACAGCACGATCCACTGATCCGCCTGCTGTAACACCGGCAGCACAGGATCAAGGCTGGCCTGCCAGGCAGCCAACGCCCGGGTCACCTGTGCCTGACTGGATTGTAATTGCCGCTCGGCTTCGGCACTACCATAACGCTCAATCAGGGCATCACTGCCATCCAGGCGAGCGACCAACACCTGTCGTGGGGAATCTATCGGTATACCCAAACGCTGCGCTCTCAGGCACAGGGTATCCATAGCCACCGGATCACCTTCGAGCAACTGCTCTAGCACCTGCAGTCGTGAGCGTCCACGCATCTGTGCTTCTACCAGTGCCACCCCGACAGCCTGGGTCACCACCACCATTTTTAACTGGTAGGGTTGCTCTATGAGCGGCAAACCCAAGGCATCGGCTCGCTGAACAACACTCTCAGGAATAGCGCGAATGTATTCTTGCCCCGTCAGAATCACCAAGCCAGCGATATGCCGCCGATGCCCTTGCTCCACAAGCTGGAGCAAATTGGCTCATCACGCACATGATTGATCCCCGTGACAAACACCAACTCACCGCCCATCACCCATTCAGCAATTGACTCATTTTCAGCCACATAGGGCCAACGCACCTGAGAATGTACCCCGGCTTGGCCCGCACGCAGTTTCATCGAATCCAAGCCAGGTAAATCAAACACTTCGGCAATAGTCAGCGCCATAAAATGGTTTCCTAGTGACGATCTTGGCGTAAGTAGGTAACCCCCAGTGCCGCAGGCTCATCGCGATAGCGTGAACGCGCCGCCAGCACCAACACCAGTATGGTCAGCAGATAGGGGAGCATACCCATCAAATAGACAGGTACAGGTAACCCTTGTGCCTGTAACCTGGGTAATAACATGTCTACCGCACCAAACAACAACGCACCAATCAAGGCTCGACCTGGGCGCCAACGCGCAAATACCACCAGGGCCAGCGCTATCCATCCTCGTCCGGCAACCATATTGTCAACCCAGACATGGGCGCTGGCAACGGATAGATAGGCGCCACCCAGTCCACACAAAGCACCACACAGCATACCCGCCAACACCTGCATACCGGGGACGGAAACACCGGCATTATCTGCGGCGGCGGGGTCTTCTCCAACAGCGGTGAAGCGCAGACCAAAGCGGGTATAGTGCAGCACCCAGGCGACCAGTATCACCAGCAAGATGGACACCCAGGCAAGCAACGGCTGTTTAAACAGCAATCCACCCAACAACGGCAGCTGTTGTAAGTCAGGTAGATCCAGCGCATTCATACCATTAAAAGGCTGATGTACCCAATGACGGCCAACAAAACCCGAAATTCCCAACCCGATTGCCATTACCGCCAAGCCACTGAGTATCTGATCCGCTTTAAGCACGGCCACAGAAAGGGCAAACAGCAACCCAAGGCAACCACCGGCCAGCAACCCTGCGCCTGCGCCCAACCAGGGCGATCCGGATAACAGCGTCACAACTGCACCGGTCATAGCCCCAACGGCCATATAACCTTCAGCCCCCAGGTTCACCACCCCCGTGCGCTCAGACAAAATCAGCCCCAGGCAAGCAAGTAACAGCGGTAAAGCGGAGACGGGAATACTAGCCAACCAAAATGCCAAAAAACTCATACAGTCACCTCTTTACGTCTGTCTATGCGAAATGCCGCCATAAACTGACACCACAATAGTGAAAGCAATACGATGCCTTGCATCAGCAACACCGTAGCTTCGGTCAAACCGTAAAACACCTTGAGTGAGGCTCCGGCGTTATACACACCGGCCAAGACCACCGCTACCGGCAACACCCAGAAAGGCCGGAAGCGGGCAATAAACGCAATCACGATTCCAGAAAAGGTCATGTTCCAACCCAGATGCTGAGTCAAACGGTATTCGGTACCCGCAACCAGGAGTCCTCCGGCTAAACCTGCCATAGCGCCTGACAGCAAGACCATCACCACCAGTGTCGTTCCAACAGCGATACCGCTGGCTTCGGCAACCCGTCTGTTAGCACCCAAAACACGCGACTGGAAGCCAAAACGACTACGCTCCATGACCCACATAACCAGCAATACCATGCCGATGGAGACAAATAATCCAGTGTGCAAATTGCCAAAGCCAAGCTTAGTTAAACGTTCTGAGGCGCTGATAGCGGGTGAAATTGGAAAGCTTTGCGTCGGATCTCGCCAGACCCCAAACAGCAAATGCTGCAACAACTGATAGGCCACGTTGGTCAACAGCAAGGTCACAACCAGTTCACTGGCGTGAAAACGCTCTTTCAACCACAAGGGGATTGCGATCCATATAGCACCGCCCGCCATCGCCGCCAGCAGCATCAGTACCCAGCGATAGCTATCGCTGCCAATCCCGTTGATCGATACCGCCATGGCGGCAATCGCACCTAACCAAAGCTGTCCTTCAATGCCGATATTCCAGAACTTCACTCGCAGAGCCAAGGCCGCAGACAAACCAGCCAGAATCAGAGGTATCGACAGGGTTAAGGTCTGAGCCAGACCATCTGTTTGAAAGAACACCTGCCAGACCAAATCTTCAAATAGCATGTCGGCAGGCACACCTGCCTGAACGAGTAGCGCAACACAGAGCACCCCACCCAACAACAACCCACCGGCAAAGGTCAGGGAGCTTCTTAAAAAGGATATGTCTACCCGACGCTGGAGAGCAAACTGCACAGCCATTCAGTGGTCTCCTATCATCAGCGCACCGATTTCGTTGGCACTGGCCGTACCAGGCAACTCTCCGGTGATGCGTCCAGCATTCATCACCAGAATACGATCAGACAAGGTCATGATTTCCTCCAGGTCTTCACTAATCAGCAAGACAGCACCGCCTCGCGAAGTTAATTCACGTAAGGCGGCATGTACCGTGCCGCAGGACTTCACATCCAACCCACGTGTGGGTGAGTGGGCAATGGCCACAACACAATCCTGATCCAGTTCCCGAGCCAGCACCAATTTTTGCGCATTGCCTCCTGAGAGCAGCCGAGTCACTCCATGAGGCTTGCACCGGTAATCCGATGGTCTGTAATGGCATTTTTCGCATCCTGAGACAGGCCTTTAGGTGAAATCCAAAAGCGTCCTTTGCGCCCTGAGGCCACCTTGGTCAGCGCCAGGTTATCGCTGACCGGCAACTCAAGCGCCAGCGCATTAGCGGCACGATCGGCGGGTATATAACGCAATCCGTAGGCACGTCGCTGCGACACTGAACTATGCGAAATGGAAAAGCCGTCCAACTGTAATGACCCGCTATCCACTGGCAGGAGTCCCATCAAGCTTCACAGAGCTGAGCCTGCCCGTGTCCACCCACACCAGCCACTCCAACAATTTCCCCACGACGTAGCCTGATAGCTATGTCAGAAATAGCCGTTGAGCCATCATTGCGAGAGGCACTCAAGCCAACGGCAACCAGTAAGTCAGGGCCATGGGCTTGCAGATTAGAGGGTTGTCGTTGGGGGGCCGCCACATCACCCATCATCAAATGTGCGATTTGTGCCTGGGTGAGAGACCCTGTGGATAAGTTCGAGGCCACTGTACGTCCCTGGCGCAAGATAGTCACTCGATCACTGTGGCCTACCACTTCCCTGAGCTTATGAGTAATCAGAATGACCCCTTTGCCGGCATTTGCCATACGCCGAATCGCTGTCAGCAGACTCGTTGATTCGGCGTCAGTGAGTACGGCAGTAGGCTCATCCAGAATCAGTATCCGTGCCCCCAACGCCAGGACCTTACAAATTTCCGCACGCTGACGTTCAGCCACCGAAAGATCGGCAACGCGTGCGTAAGGATCAAGGTTAACCCTAGCTGCTCAGCGGTTGCCTGCAGGGTTTTTGCGGCAACCGATAAACGTTGCAGCTCAGGAGAGCGGTCGGCCGCCAGTATCAGATTCTCGGCAACACTGAAACGCTCAACTAGCCGATAATGCTGATGCACCATCCCGATACCCTGTGCGGTAGCATCTGTTGGCTTGCGGATCGAGCAGGCTTGTCCATCCAAGACGATGTCGCCTTGGTCTGGCACATACACGCCCGTGAGCAGATTCATCAGTGTCGATTTACCGGCACCATTTTCGCCCAACAGGGCATGCACCTCACCTGAGTTGAGCTCAAAGCCAGCATTCTCCAACACAGTGCGTTCACCAAAGCGTTTGCACAAACCACGAAGATGCAGTGTCTGAAAATTGGCTTGGCTCATCAGCGCGTTGACCCGACAACACCCTTAACCAGGTAATCCATACCCCATACGTCTCCCGCATCCAGTTCAGCGCCTTCAGCCAGAATTTCAGTTCCATCCTGCTTTAACAGCGGCCCGGTGAAGGGCGAGAATTGGCCTTGCATCATCTCGGCTTTCACCGCTTCAATTTGAGCCAGCGCTTCGGCAGGTACATCGGCATGCAGTGGGGTGATATCCACAACCCCTTCAGCCAATCCAGGAAAAGCGCCATAGGGATTGGGCTCCCAGCTACCCTCAATGATATTCTGGATAGTTGGAATCAGGTATTTATCCCAGTTGAATACCACCGATGTCAGGTGGCCATTAGGGGCCGCGCCACTCATGTCCAACTGAAAACCAACACTGTAATGACCATTGCGTTCAGCGGCCGAAAAAGGTGCTGAAGAGGAGAGGTTATTGGCAATGACATCCGCACCCATTTCAATCAACGACTGGGCGGCCTGGCCTTCACGTACAGGGTCCCACCATGAGTTGGTATAGATGGCATTGACGCTGGCATCAGGCTGGCTCGCCTGAACACCCAGCGCAAATCCATTGATATCCCAGTTCACTACCGAAACCGGAAAACCGCCCAGCATGCCTAGCTTGTTGGTTTCACTCACCGACCCTGCCGCCATACCTGCCAGGTACCAGGCTTCGTAGGTTCTGGCGTAGAAACTCTCCAGATTCTCGGTGTTATGAATGCCTGATGCAGACAAAAAGGCAACATGTGGATACTTTTCAGCCGCCTGTTTAACGCCTTCAGAATAGCCATAGGTAGTGGCAACAATGATATTGGCACCGCGACGAACAAACAGGTCGATTGCATTCACCAGTGCGGAAGCTTCTTCAGGAATGCTTTCAGCCACCATCACTTTCACATCCAGTTCATCAGCAACCTTTTGACGGGCGTTATCAAGTGCCTCATTCCAACCCCCATCCTTGGCAGGAGAGGCATAGATAAATGCAACAACGGGATCACCTTCCAGGGTAAAGGGTTCAGCCTGGCTGAAGCACGCGACGGAAAACAACAACAATGCAGTAGCAATACGCGATACAGCAGGAACAGATAAGCGGTGCATAGGTCACCTCATTCAATTTAGAGTGTTGTGGGTTGACGAAGTTGGTAGGTTTGATCGAAACGGGAGCGGATATAGTCCCCAGATATGATTGGCGGGTATTGCGCAGGCCAATCAGGATTCTGGCAGGTCGGCAGTACCTCTATAAGACTTTGGGAGTTAGGCCCAAAGAAAAACGGAATAGAAAATCTTTCGCGTCCTGAGGCATTAATGACACGATGCAGGGTGGAGGCAAAATAATTATTCGTCCAACGTGCCATCAGGTCGCCGACATTGACAACGAAGGCCCCCGGAATCGGTGGCGCCTGTATCCAGTCACCCTGGCTATTGAGTACCTGCAGGGCAGGAACTTCATCGGTACGCAAAATAGTGAAGCACTCATAATCGGAATGAGGGCCTATGCCGATCTGCTGCTCATCCACCTGTCCCTCTTGGGAGGGATAAGAAAGTACCGCATATGTGCCATCGGTTGGTAATATAAGGCAGGAAATACTGCTCATCCAGCTCCAGCGCCAGCGCAAATGCACGAAAGATCATGCCGCCCAAATCCAGCATGGCCTGATGATAGGCCTGCAGTGCTTCACGAAAACTCGGCAGGTTTTCCGGCCACTGATTCGGTCCATAGCCAAACACACCGGCACGGACATCCTCATCATCCAGAGGCACATCCAAGGCGATATCAAAGCCTTCGTGCAGATCACCCTTACCTTCAACGTTGGTATTTTCATGCAATAACGGGGTATAGCCACGCATGTTCATTGAGCGATTAATGTCCAGTTTGATTTTTTCGCTCAGAGGGAGGGCAAAGAAGCTTTTAGCCGCCGAAAAAGTCGTATCTATAACACTTTGAGGTACCTGATGGCCGGTGACATAAAAAAACCCAACCAGCGTACAAGCATTACGCACAGCCTCTCCAACGCGTAAGCGCGCTTGTTGGTCAGAACCATACAGCGGCGAAATATCTATCTGCGGTATTTCTGAAAAATCGAGACTTCTGGCGTCCAGGCCAGAGGCTGTAACAGCGCGAGGCCCCAACCCCGTAATAACCGTATTCATGCAAGCATCTCCCGTTGAAAAGACTGTGCACTGGGCACATAGCAACTTTGTGTATTAGTTGTTAAAGCAAGAGGTGTGCCATGGCATTAAGGGAGGGTTTGTACAAAAAACAGGTCTGATTGCGAAGCATAAATTGTGCATAATGCACAGCAAATAAGAGATGCTAAGTAAAAACGCCCTCACATAGGGCGCTCAGCGCCCTATGTGAGGGCAAGAAAGGTTCATAGGCAAGTTTTACTACTGGCGTTGCTCAACTGCATCCTTGCCGCCTCCAGCGTATTCTGCATCAACATCGCAATCGTCATAGGGCCAACACCACCGGGTACCGGGGTAATTGCCGCGACCTGGTCGTAAACATCTTCATAGTCGACATCACCCACCAATCGGGTGCCATTGTCTGATGCGATACGGTTGATACCCACATCGATCACCACTGCGCCTGGTTTAACCCAGTCGCGCTTGATCATCTGCGGTCGACCAACCGCCGCGACGAGGATATCGGCGTCGCGACACAGGCGTTCTATATCGCGTGAACGGGAATGCACAAGGGTGACGCTGCAATTGGCTTGCAGCAACAGGGCGGCCATGGGTTTGCCGACGATATTGGAGCGTCCTACCACCACCGCATGCAAGCCGGTCAGGTCACCGCAGCTATCCTGCAGCAGGCGCATGCAGCCCGCCGGTGTGCAGGGAGTCAGCACCTTACGACCCTGACTAAGACCACCGACATTACTACTGTGAAAACCATCCACATCTTTTAATGGATTGATTGACTCCAGCACCTGAGTTTCATCCATACCGGCAGGTAAGGGCAGTTGCACCAGAATGCCATGTATTTTCGGATCCTTATTCAAAGCTTCGATCAACGCTAATAAATCTTCTTGCGTGGTATCGGCCGGTAGTTTGTGCTCCAGAGAGTAGATACCCACCTCTTCAGCACGCAACACTTTGTTGCGTACATAGACCTGACTGGCGGGATCTTCACCGATCAATACCACGGCCAGCCCTGGTTGAACGCCTTGCTGTTGCAGCCCCTTCACCTGTTCAGCCACCTCGGACAGCACCCGTGCTGAGGCGCGTTTACCATCGATGCGTTTAAAGGGCGCATCCTGCAATGCCAGCTGTGTATTCATCGGAAAATCACCGTTTTGTCCTGATTGAGAAATACGCGATGTTCGAGGTGGTATTTTACTGCTTTTGACAGTGCCACTGTTTCGGTATCGCGACCTATATTGACCAGATCTTCAGGTTTATAACCATGATCCACGCGTTGCACTTCCTGTTCGATGATCGGGCCTTCATCAAGATCTGAAGTCACATAATGCGCTGTGGCACCGATCAGTTTAACTCCCCGGTCAAACGCCTGGTGGTAAGGTTTAGCGCCTTTAAAACCAGGCAGAAAAGAGTGGTGGATATTGATCGCCCGACCGGCCAGTTGCTTACATAAATCATCTGACAATATTTGCATATAGCGCGCCAGCACCACCAAATCCGTATCGGTTTCTTCGACTATCTGAAGTAGCTGCTGTTCTTGCTGGAGCTTATTGTCTTTGGTCACCGGCAAATATACAAACCGGATACCCTCACGCTCAGCCATTGGGCGCAGATCCAGGTGGTTGGAGACGATAGCGGTAATCTGCATATCAATTTCACCTTTGTGATAGCGGTACAGCAGATCGGTCAAACAATGGTCGAATTTACTCACCATCAGCAACACACGCATCGGACGATCACTGCTGTGCAGTTCCCAGGTCATATCGAATCGGCTGGCAACCTCGTCAAATCCAGCCTGTATCGCCTGGATATCACCCTCATGTCCGGCATTGAAACGAAACACCGCACGCATGAAAAAGCGGCCACTGAACTCATCATCAAATTGCGACATTTCACTGATGTAACAGCTGTTGTCCGACAGGTAAGAGGACACGGCGGCGACGATACCCGAGGTTGCCGGGCAGCTGGTTTTAAGAATAAAGTGGTGTGTATCGTGTTGCATGTTGAGTCCTCTTAAGGTTCGCTATTAATGGCCATCAGTGCGGCATATGTGAAACAAATATAATCCCTTCAACTCCCAGTACATCGCCGTTGTCCGAGTAGATACCACTGGCGCGCTCATGCACGCTGCGGGTGCAGCCATCGGCGGTTATCAGCCGGTAATCCAGGCAGGCAGGGCTCCTGGCCTGTAAACTCTGTTGCACCTCGGCCCAGACCCTGTCCCGGTCATCCGGATGAATCAGGCTGTTGAAGGTCACCACCTGGCTGTTAATTAACTGGTCCGGGCGGTAACCGGTCAGGTCGGTACAGCCTTCACTGACATACTCCATGGTCCAGTGGCGGTTGTTGCGACAGCGGTACACCATCGCGGGCAAACTATCGAGTAAATTACACAGGCTGCGATGGCGGGCGGCCAGGGCCTGTTGCTTTTCCACCTGCAGGGTGGCATCGCCCAGGCTGACAATAAAACCCTGGCTATAATGTCTGAGGCGTACTTCCACCCAGCGCCGTTCACCATCAGGCGTCAGAAAACGCAGTTGCATCTGCTCCCAGGCCCCCAGAGGAGCCTTGCCCAAGCGTATCAGCGCCTGTTTCCACAGAGGTTGATCCTCGGGATGCATATAGCTGGCCTGGGCACGATACAGACATGCCTGTACCGGATAGCCGGTCAATTCCTCCCAGCCTTTGTTGAGTTGCTGGATAGCGCCCTGGTGATCCAGACGCGCCAGCGCCAGCGGCAGGCTTTCAAATTCTTGCCCTCGCTCACGACGAAGGCTTGCCAGCAGGCCGTACCACCAGCTACTGAGGGTTTTCTGATGTGCCAACAATGACTTCATTCCTATCTCCTGGATGCCTGCTGCATCCTTTGCAAAAAACCACCCCGGTGAGCCCAGGCCGCCAGCTCCAGCCGCGAGTGCAGCTGCAGTTTTGTCAGCAGGTGCTTCACATGGATCTTGACCGTTCCATCACTGATACCCAGCTCTCTGGCTATCAGCTTGTTACTCAGTCCGTCGGCTATCAACAGCAGGGTTTGCTGCTCCCGCTCTGTCAGTACCACCTGATTCAAATCAGGCGTTTCAACCTCAACAGGCTGGTGCAGGCCTTGCAGCATCAGCGGGTCCAGGGTGATGCTACCCTTGTGACAGCCGCGTAACTGCGCTACCAGCTGTTCCGGCTCGGTATGCTTGAGCACATAACCATTGGCACCGGCCGCCAGCGCCTGACGCAGATCCGCCTGATCATCCGAGGCCGTCAGAATAATCACCAGGCTCTCCGGCAACTGCTGCTTGAAGCGCTGCAAGGCTTCACTGCCTTGAATGCCGGGCAGATGCCAATCCAGCAACACGATATCCGGTGGATCGGCCAGCGCCAGTTGCAAGCCTTCATCAGCGCTTGCCGCTGTACCCAGAATATGAAATTCAGGCACAGCACCGAGCAACTCTGCCAGCCCCTGGCGTAACAGCGCATGGTCATCAATCAGCAGCAACGTCAACTGGCTATTCACTGGTCTCTCCAAAGCAGGCAAACCCGGGTGCCCTTAGGGCGTCGCGGCTCCACTGTCAGGCAGGCCGAGATACTGCGGGCCCGCTCCTGCATCATCTGCAAGCCATAGTGACCGCTTGGCTCCGCTACAGCGGGTAGACCGATACCGTCATCCTCGATACACACCTCTACACCCTGATCCCTGACCTCTTTTAAGCACACCAGCACTTGCCGGGCATGGGAGTGGCGCACCACATTGGCCAAGGCCTCACGCACAATATGCAATACCTGCAGTTCTGTTTCGGCACCCATTCGCTGCTCCGAAATGCGGTTATCCAGTTCAAACACACAACTGCTGCGCCGTGAAAACTCATCCACCGATGCCCGGATCGCCTCATTCAGGCTGCGCCCATCCATGGTCAGACGGGACAGCGAGATGAGTTCACGCACCTGACGGTTGGCGCGTTGCACATTACTTTTCAGATCCTGTAGCATCACGGCGGCTTCACCAGGCCGCTCCGGGTTGTCCAATACTGACGCCATACGGCTAACCCGTATTTGCAGATAACTCAGCTCCTGAGCCACGGAATCATGCAATTCACGCGACAGCATTGCCCGCTCTGCGGCCAGATCCCGTTGTCGACGCTGACGCTCATCCAGCACCAGAGCCAGGGTTTCACTCAAAACCTGTGCGACCTCGGACAGTTGCCGTTTCTGATGCGCGCGAGGTGGACGGGCAAACTCCAACATCAGAATACCCACGCTGCCATGCCCATCATTCACCCCGCACACCACGCGATGCCGACCCACTCGCATACACTGAATACAGGTATTCAGACGCCCCACGGCCGGACAACGATCAGCTCCGGCTACCCAGGGGCAGCTGTCATGCCGGGTACAAAGTCCCTCACGGCCAACCTTGTGCAACCCCTTTGGGGTATGCAGGATCAGCGTCGCACCACTGGAAAGCAGCTGCATTTCTAACCCAGTGAGCCAGTCACGCAGCGCCTCATCGAGGTTTGACTGGCGTAGCAGCACCAGCGGCAGCCCAACCAGCCATTGCTGTTGCACGGGTTCCTCTACAGGGCGGGACCAACCCACCCATCGCCAGAGCTGCAAACCCCCTTTAGCAAGCAAATGAAATGGCATCTGAACCTCATCCTGTTAGTCAATCAATAGACTCAACTCAGCAAGTTCTGTGCCTTTTCCACCCTGTACCCCGCATAAATTCACTAAAAGGTCATACCCACAACAATAAAACCTTTAAGAATATATATTTCCTTTCAGTAAATTTTATTGGCATCGCTTGTGCGGCGTCAACAGGCTGCACCATTTCAATGCATCCCGGTATCTGACTGCCGCTTGATAGTGCCACAGCCCCAATCCATCCGGGTATATCCCAATGGGGTATCCACAACAGGAGAGTTTCAGCCAGGGGTCTCTGCGCTAGCATCGGGTCATTACTGAATTGACCGATGGACACACGAACAAGGGAGAGACACAGATGAAAACACGCGTAGCAATCATTGGTGCAGGGCCTTGTGGGCTGGCACAACTACGTGCTTTCCAGTCAGCCGCCGCCAAGGGTGCCGAGATTCCAGAGCTGGTCTGCTTTGAAAAACAGAGTGACTGGGGCGGCATGTGGAACTATACCTGGCGTACCGGGCTGGATGAACACGGTGAGCCGGTACACGGCAGTATGTACCGCTACCTCTGGTCCAACGGGCCGAAAGAGTGCCTGGAGTTTGCCGACTACACGTTTGATGAGCACTTTGGCCGCCCGATTGGCTCCTACCCACCGCGAGAAGTGCTGTGGGACTATATTAAAGGCCGTGTTGAGAAGGCTGGTGTACGTGACTATATCCGCTTTAACACCGCGGTACGTCAGGTAAGCTTTGATGAAACTACGGGGCAGTTTAGCGTTGCGGTACAAGACCATACGCAAAACCGTGTCTATTCCGAAACCTTTGACTATGTCATCAATGCCTGTGGCCACTTTTCCACCCCGAATGTGCCCTATTTTGAGGGCTTTGAACGCTTCGGAGGCCGAGTACTACATGCGCATGATTTCCGCGATGCACTGGAATTCAAAGATAAGGATATTCTGGTGGTCGGCAGCAGCTACTCCGCTGAAGATATAGGTTCACAGTGCTACAAATACGGTGCCCGCTCCATTATCAGTTGTTATCGCTCCGCCCCCATGGGCTACAAATGGCCGGATAACTGGGAAGAAAAGCCCTTGTTGCAACGTGTTGAAGGCGATACAGCCTGGTTTGCCGATGGCAGCCATACACACATTGACGCCATCATTCTTTGCACCGGCTACAAGCATTTCTTCCCCTTCCTGCCTGAAGAGCTGTGCTTAAAAACCGATAACCGCCTCTGGCCGATGAAACTTTACAAAGGCATTTTCTGGGAAGATAACCCCAAATTTCTCTATCTGGGCATGCAGGATCAGTGGTACTCCTTCAACATGTTTGATGCCCAGGCCTGGTATGCACGTGATGTGATCCTCGGGCGTATCCCACTGCCAGACAAGGCCAGTATGCAGGCTGATAATCAGGCCTGGCGCGATCAGGAGGAAACACTGCAAACCGCTCAGGAGATGTTTGAGTTTCAGGGCAGCTATATCCAGCACCTTATCGATGCCACCGACTACCCCAGCTTCGACATTCAGGCGGTCAACGAAACCTTTCTCGCCTGGAAGCATGACAAGTACGAAGACATCATGGGCTATCGCGACAAATGCTACCGCTCATTAATGACTGGCACCCAGGCCACCCCTCACCACACCCCCTGGCTTGCTGCCTGGATGACTCACTGGAAGCTTATCTTCAGGAAACACCTCAGCTCAAGTCGGCTGTGTGACGCAACAGCATGGCTGCAGGAACAGGATCATGACAATGATGCCGAGCATATCTTCACCCGCTGAGCCAGCGCTGTTTTCACGCAACAGTGCACGTCAGCGCTATTCTGTCGCACCGGGCACTCTACTCAGGCTAGAGCTGGTAGCCGGTGATCAGCTGGAGGTCATCGATACCGAAGGCTGCCAACCCGCTGAGCTCATGGCTCTGGACAGTGAAGGAAAAGTGGCATTGGCGGCACTGGCGTTGGAAAGCGATCCGGAAGGGGGTTTATTGCACAGCAGCTAGACTACCCGATCGATTTCCCCAATGCCGCCCGACTGTGGACGGGCTCCACCCCGGCAGGCCATAGCCGTACCCTGATCTGCCACCAGCCGGTCACGGTGTTACTGGCGGCACCCGGCGGTCACACACCGGTGCATCAGCAACAGCGCGCCAGTGAGCTTTGCGTATGGCATACACCCGTCAACGCAACAGATCCCTCGACCCGCTTGCCGGAGCCCCTGGCTGAGGTGATCGACGAATTCACCCTGCAACCTGGCACCGCCAGAGCCTATTCGGTAAAAGCCGGTGACTATATTCAGGTGATTGATGTCGCCGGGCGTCAATGTTCCGATTTTGTCGCCTTCAGCCAACAGGCGCTGGCTCAGGGGCAGTGTATCGAGCTCGACCCGACGGTAACGCGTACCCTCAACAGCCTGGCCTACCCGGGTCCCGGCCTGTTCAGCAAATTTTATGATCAGCAAATGCAACCCATGCTGGAAGTGGTTCAGGACACCGTCGGGCGACATGACACCTTTGCGCTGGCCTGCACCGCGCGTTACTACGAAAGCCAGGGCTATTTCGGGCATGACAACTGCAGCGACAATATCAGCCGGGAACTGCAACCCTATGGCGTCGCCGCACGCCCCGGCTGGCCTGCGATCAACTTCTTTTTCAACACCAGTATTGATGCCCACCAGCAACTACAGGTTGACGAACCCTGGTCACGCCCTGGTGACTATGTACTGCTGCGCGCCCTGCAGGATCTGGTCTGTGTCAGCACCTCCTGTCCGGATGATATCGATCCGGCCAATGGCTGGCAGCCTACCGACATTCATATCCGCACCTACTCAGCCAAGGAGCATTTTAGTCACGCCATGACCACACGAATCACTGCTGATGCCGACCCGGTGTTCACCCGCCAGAGCGGCTTTTACCCGATGCTCTCCCAGATGACGCAACAGTTTACCGACTATCGCGGCTGGTGGTTGCCGACCCAATTTAATCATGCCGGGCGTACCCAGGAATACCTGGCTTGCCGTGAGAAGGTCGCGGTGATGGACCTGAGCGCACTGCGTAAATTCGAGGTTATCGGCCCGGATGCCGAAGCCCTGCTGGATTACTGCCTGACGCGGGATATCCACAAGCTGGCTGTGGGGCAGGTGGTCTACAGTGCGCTCTGTTATCCACATGGCGGCATGCTGGATGATGGCACGCTGTTGCGCCTGGGCCAGGACAATTTCCGCTGGATAGGCGGTGAAGACTACGCCGGTATCTGGCTGCGTGAACAGGCCGAGCGTCTGGGCATGAAGGTGTGGATTAAATCCGCATCCGATCAGATCCACAATATTGCCGTGCAGGGCCCGCTGAGTCGTGAACTGCTCAAACAACTTATCTGGACACCGGCCACCCAGCCCAGTCTGGAAACCCTGGGCTGGTTCCGCTTTACCCAGGGTCGCCTGGATGATTACAACGGCTGTCCACTGATGGTCTCTCGTACCGGCTATACCGGTGAGCTGGGCTATGAGATCTGGTGCCACCCGAATGATGCGGCACAACTCTGGCAGCGTCTCTGGAAGCTAGGTGAACCCATGGGGCTGACCCCGCTGGGACTGGATGCGCTGGATACCCTGCGTATTGAAGCCGGGTTGATTTTTGCCGGTTACGAATTCTGCGATCAAACCGACCCCTTCACCGCGGGTATCGGCTTCTGCGTGCCACTAAAGAGCAAGCAAGGCGATTTCATTGGCCGCGAGGCGTTGCTTGAACGCCGTGATCATCCACAGCAGAAGCTGGTGGGTTTACAGCTGCAGGGCAATGAACCGGCACATCATGGCGATCCAGTCTATCAGGGCAGGGCACAGGTCGGTGTCATCACCAGTGCCACACACTCACCCTTGCTGGGACGCTGTATCGCGCTGTGCCGGATCGATGTGCGCTATGCCGATCCAGGTCAGGCAGTGCAGATCGGCAAACTGGACGGACTGCAAAAACGCATCGATGCCGAGGTCTGTGCAGCGATTTTTTATGACCCGGACAAGAGCCGTGTACGGGCCTGAGTTAAATCAGGCACTCAATCAGGAGAAGTGATGATGAATGATCCACTAGCCAGCGCACCGCGCTACCTGTCATCCACCGAGATCCCCCAGGCTAAGCACTACCTGTTGGCGCTACAGCCGGGCCATCAGACAGCCAGCACGCCCTTGCTGCAGGGTTTGCCAGCCGGGACACAGGTGTGGCAACCCTCGGTTGATAGCCCGGATTTCAGTGCATTAAACACCTTGTTGCAAGCCTGCCATCCGGGCACGCACCTGTGTATCAGTGGGGATGAAACCTTTATCTGGAACTGTCGCAACCAGGCCCGGGCCGCCGGACTGCTGGATGCCGAGATGTCGCTGATAAAAGCGGACGAAGGGCGCCAGGTCTACTGTGTCCACTGTAGCCAGCTGCAACCGGTATCCCAGGACGATGAGGTGACCTGCCAGCACTGCGGTGTCCACCTCACCATCCGGGAGCATTTTTCAAAACGCCTCGGCGCCTATATGGGCGTGTGCCTGAATGCCGACCAACCCTATGGAGAGCGCTGAGATGAATCCATCCGCTATTCAGGTCACCGTCAGCCGGATTGAGTCGCTGACCCCGGTGATCAAAGAATTTACCCTGACACCCAGCGGCAGCGCACTGCCAGGCTTTTCGCCCGGTAGCCATATTCAGCTCCAGCTGCCAACCCCCAGCCGCACACTGAAAAACGCTTATTCGCTGTTGAGTGACCCCGCCGACCTGTCCTGCTACCGCATTGCCGTGCGCTTGCAGGAAAGCTCCCGCGGCGGTTCCCGTTACCTGCATGAAGCCGTCAGGGAAGGGGATAGCCTGCAGATCGCACTACCGGCCAACCTGTTCGCACCCAGCTCCCAGGCACAGCATCATATTCTTATCGCCGGGGGCATCGGCATCACACCGTTTATGGCCTATCGCACGGAAATGCTTCGCCAGGGCATCTCCCACGAACTCCACTATGCCTATACCGGTGGGCTGACCCACGCCTATGCCGAGTCACTGCAGCAAGCCCCCAACGGGCTGGTTTGCACCTACGACAGTCACCGTGGAGAGCGCCTGAATATTGAGCAGATTCTGAGCGGACAGCCGCTGGGAGCCCAAGTGTATGTCTGCGGACCTGAACGCTTGCTACAGGCGGTACAGCAAACAGCCGCGGCGATGGGATGGCCCGAAGCACGCCTGCACTGGGAAGCCTTTGCCGCACCTGAGCCAGGACAACCCTTTCAGGTTCATCTTGCCAAACAGGATAAAACCCTGGCGGTCGGCGCCGATGAGAGCCTGCTGGAAGCACTGGAAGCCGCTGAGATCGTCCTGCCCAACCTGTGCCGTGGTGGCGTGTGTGGTCAGTGTGCCACCGCTTATCTGTCCGGTCAGGTTGAACACCGTGACAGCTTCCTGCCGCCATCCGATCAATCTCACGCGCTGATGCCTTGTGTATCACGGGGTGCCTGTAACAGCACTCTGGTGCTGGACCTTTAGGAGAAACCTATGCCTACGACACTCAAACCGGTTGAGAGCTACCGCAACGACTTCAGCTTTCGCAACAGCCCTGAAGCGATCAAGCGCTTTCCGTTTCCCTTTCCGGAAGACCAGTACATGTATTCCGTGAATATTGAACCCGCCAACAAAGGGGCACCGGGTTCTGTCTATGAACACTGGTTCGATATCGATGAGCACTACCGCTCGGAAGTGGCTGAGCGCGCCAGGTGTTGTCGCGCGATCCGGATCGCTGTCTGGTAATGCCTCATATGCAACAGGCCGCCTGGGATACGCTGGAGATGCTGATGACACACCTGTCTCAGGATTATCCAGAGTGGTTTTCCCTGCAGCGAGACGGAGACCAATGGCTGTGGATAAACCGGGCACTGGATCTGCAACAGGCCTTTACCTTCGGTGATGCCAGCAGCCTGCCCTATGAACCACTGGAATATATCACCCGTCAGATTCAGGGGGACTTTGCCCTGCTGGATCAACGCGAAAACAACCTGTGGATGGACGCCGGTATGGTCACAGGTCCCGCCGACTGGTCGATAAAGTTTGATGCCGGCATGAGCTTTACCGAATGGCATGCCCCGGTGCCCATGGCGCACCAGATGGGGGTATTTGACCGGGCACTGAAATACCTGATGCACATCCAGGTCGACCGTCCGGTACGACGACTCAACTGGACCATGACCGTTAACCCGCGCCTGGATACCTCATCCGAAACCTTCCACGAATGGGGCCATGAGCGCAGCAGCGTCACAGCTGAAAACCTCGCCCAGTTAGTCCACCTGCGCGTGGAATTACAGTTTCTGGCCCGCTTGCCACGCAGTAATGCGCTGATGTTCAGCATCCGCACCTATCTGATCAGTCTGGAAGAACTGGTGACCCAACCCGAATGGGCCTGTCGCCTGCACCGGGTGCTGCGCGATCTGCCGGATGAACTGGCTGACTACAAGGGTCTCAGTCAATACCGCCCGCTGGTGGTGGAATGGCTGCGCCAGTTTGACCCGGAAGTGGCCACCTGTACCGCCTGACACACCGACTTATCACCCGCATAACCGGCTCCGCACGGAGCCACAGGAGAATAGACTATGGCAAACTCTTGGCGCAGACCGCTCTGGCAGAACGTCACCGGGCCCTGGGTTCAAACCTGGAAGACTGGAATGGTATGGGCACCGCCTGGACCTATGCGACAGACCTGGCCGATGCCCACGAAGCGATCCGCACCCGTGCCGGACTCATGGATGTCTCCGGACTGAAAAAAGTCCACTATGTCGGCCCCCATGCCGAATCCCTGCTCGACTATGCCACCTCCCGCGACATCTCCAAGGTCTATCCGGGCAAATCCGTTTATGCCACCTTCCTCAATGAAGCTGGCAAGTTTGTCGATGATTGCGTCATTTACCGCACCGGACCCAATGCCTTCATGGTGGTACACGGTGCCGGTAACGGCTATGAAATGCTGGTACGCTCCGCCCAAGGTCGCCAGGTCGCCATCCTCTTCGATGACGACCTGCACGACCTGTCACTGCAAGGACCGCTGGCGGTGAATTTTTTGGCAAAACACGTCGAAGGCATCCGCGAACTGGCCTATTTTCATCACCTGCAGACCAAACTCTTCGGCTGCCCGGTAATGATCTCCCGCACCGGCTACACCGGCGAGCGCGGCTACGAAATCTTCTGCAAAGCCGCTGATGCGCCACTCATCTGGGACAGCATCCTGGAGCAGGGCGCCGAGATGGGCATAGTACCCTGCGCCTTCACCACCCTCGACTGGCTCCGAGTGGAAAGCTACCTGTTGTTCTTCCCCTATGACAACTCAGAAAAATACCCCTTCGACAACGAACCCGCTGGCGACACCCTCTGGGAACTGGGCCTCGACTTCACCGTATCGCCCACCAAAGGTGAATTCCGCGGCGGCCTGGAGCATGCCCGCCTGCAAGGCAAACAGCGCTTCAAAATCTTCGGCGTACTGGTAGATGCCACAGAAGCTGCCGGTGAAGGCGACACCCTCTGGGCCGATGGCCGCCAGGTCGGCGTCATCACCTGCGCCATGTTCTCACGCCTCACCGGCAAATCCATGGCCATCGCCCGCCTGGAACCCGGCTACGCCGAACAAGGCACCCCACTGGAGGTGAAAGGCCAGCTCAACACCACCGCCATCGCCAACACCCTGCCATTTGATGACCCGGAAAAAACCAAACGTACCGCCAAGGGCTAACCCTAAACGCACGCCTCCCGGCATTCAGAGATTGAGTGGGGGAGGCGTAAGGCAGACGCCGAAATACCTCACCCACAGCACTTCACACGACTATTACCTTTTTCTCTTGGAGCGCGTTGGGTTGGTAACCTTTTTAGGGTGTATAGCGAATAGACATCGAGGAAATATCTTTTAATATCAATACACTAAAAATAATCATTGACCATGGACACGTTAAAAAGGTATACCTTTTTGTATATATTATGAGGTCGAAGCATCATTAATGGGCTGTTATAGCACTACCTAAAAAGGGAGTACTGAGTTGGATCTAAAAGATTTCGTTAAAATTACAATTGAGCAAATAGTTGAAGGTGCTGCTTTGGCTCAAGAAAGCAATAAAGAGCATGGGGTATCGTAAAACCCACTGGTATGGATTTTCTTAAAGATGGGCAGCGTAGTATCTACCGGCATGCCATACTGGTCGGAAAATGTTTGCCATCGATGGCTGCAAGCTACCCTCCAATGCCGCCAAAGAGTGGAGCGGTGCACGCGCTGAATTAAACCGTAAACAGGCCAAGATTGACCGTGCGGTTTCACGTATGCTGACCGCACATAAGCACGATGACCGTCAGGATCAACCGCCTGAAGTCCTCACCCGAGAACAAGCCCAGGTTGAGAAACTGGAAAAGGTCTCTGCCAAGAGAAAAAAGCACTTAGCGACCGCGCCTGAACGGCTCGGTCAGCGTGGTACTCCGGTAAAAGGAAATATCACTGATCCAGACAGTGCCAAGATGAAGACTTCATGGGGCGTGATACAGGGCTACAACGGCGTTGCTGCTGTTGATCACAAACACCAGATCATTGTCCATGCGCACGCCTATGGCGCCGGTCAGGAACAGAACACATTGGAACCCATGTTAATCGTCAGTTCCGGCAGTTACAACCGGACTCCTCGATTCTGCGCAAAGCCAAGATCACGGCTGATAGTGGCTTCCACAGTGACGCCAATATGAAGCTGATCTATCGCTTGGGTATCGATGGTTACATTGCCGATAACCAGTTCCGCAAACGCGATCCACGCTTTGCTGAATCCGTAACCTTCAATAAAGCCCAGGCACAGCGACGTAAAGAACGTGGTAGCCAGGTAGCA
>NZ_JRLB01000036.1 GCF_000764495.1 Nitrincola sp. A-D6 | reverse complement strand
TGACAAATCCGCAATTATTAACCTTTTCAACGTTGTAATTCGTCAAAACAGGTGTATAGTTATTTTTATCAACAGCTTCCCGGTAAGCGGTTGTGTTTCGAATTACAGCGTGTCTGTAAATGTTTTGACCGGGTTACCAGCCTTGTTGCTGGATTAGAGTTATAGAAAATTTGATGCAAGTTAAAACAAGCGGGCTGCGGTTCGCAACTGATCGGAAAACACCACTCCGGTCAATATATTCACAAAATAGCAAGCAGCTCAGGCTGATTCGCTCACTCCCTCGTTTGAACACTACTCAATCGATCAATCAGTTTTTCCCTCGTCAGGATGGCATCATTCTCGGGAAATCTGTGTGCGCAGCCTTGCAACCTTTGACCGTTCAGTCGGAAACAGATTCTGAGAAGCCGATCATTTAGATCGACTTCTCTAACCAGCGTTCAGTGTATTCGGAGTCATCCGGGTGCAGGAACAGAAACGGGACCGGATCATCCGGTCTTTTGAAAGAATGCCAATTGATGGCAAATACGTAAAAGAAAGAGGCAAGACATGTCACAGCTAGTTACCGGTACCGTAAAATGGTTCAACGATGAGAAAGGATTCGGTTTTATCCAGCAGGAGAACGGTCCGGATGTATTCGTACACTTCCGTGCAATCAACGGCAATGGTCGTCGTACACTGCATGAAAACCAGCAGGTAACTTTTGAAGTTACCCAGGGCCAGAAAGGCCCTCAGGCTGAGAACGTATCTATCGTCTGATTTCAGACTAAGATAGTACCTTCTGACGGCGAACCCAAGGGTTCGCCGTCTTGTTTTATAGCGCCATAAACTGCATCAGTTTGACTCATCTGCCGCTTTTTCCAGTCGCCTGATAATCTCCAGGTAGCGGGGCGTCGGACCGATATCTTCATAGACCGGATCGCCATCTTCTTCACGGATAACTCTCGCCCCTGGGCGGTAGGGCATGCGTGCTTCCATTTCCTGTAACAGGGTTTGAAACAGTGCAGGGCCAAGTTCATTCATTGATACAGCATACACCTCACAAAGTGCCTGTAGCCTGAAAAAATCTTCCTGATGGATTGGCAGGGTGACAGTTTGCTGCCCTTCTCGCTCTGTAGCATGGCGTTCCAGTTTTAGCAGCAGGGCACTGAAATAATCATCTGGCATGGTTTCTGGCATGGTCTCTATCTCCGGCAAGCAGGTAACCTGACTTACAGGATAGCGCAAATTGAGTTCCCTGTGTAAAAACCCTGAATCTTCACCGTGTTAAGTGGCGATACTATCGATTATGATTGTAAATCAGTAAGTTTTAATAAAGGGGAGTGATATGGCGAGTGTGATCTTCGCAGTGGGTTCTGTATATGGCAACAGTACGTCAGTTGCCGAAGAATGTGCCGAGCTGCTGCGCAGTGCTGACCATGAAGCCGAGGTCTATTCCAACGCAACGCTGGATGACTTAATGGCGCATCCGCAAGCGGTGTTGGTTATCTGTACGTCTACAACCGGTCAGGGAGAGTTGCCTGACAATATCTATTCGCTGGTGAGTGAGCTGCGTGAAGCGTTTCCGCTGATGCCTGAGCGTCGCTATGGCGTCATTGCGCTGGGCGATAGCTCCTATGATACCTTTGCCGATGCCGGACGTCAGTGTGATGAGTTACTGCAAGAGCTGCAGGCACAACGTATCGGTGAGGTTCTGTATATCGATGCTTGTGAAACAGCCGATCCGGAAGGTATGGCTGTGGAGTGGATGAAGGAGTGGATGCAGGCGCTTTGATATGACTAGCGAAACAATTGGGTCACGACAGCTTGATGCTGCTGTGACCCTCGGACAGCCTCCAAGTATTTCAGCGTTTTAGAAAGCCTTTGCTGTGCAGAAAACCCAGCATATGTGGACGGGCCTCTTTTACCAGCATACCGGAAATTTGCTCACTCCAGCTCATCTCCTTGGTGCCACCTGTGCGGCTGCGATAGTAGTCTCTGACTGCCAGATCATACTCGCGGATGCTATCAGCATCGCTGCTGTCAACATACCTGTCCTGTTTTAACACCACAGACAGTGGCAGGCGGGGTTTGATTTCCGGATCTTGATCCGGGTAGCCGATGCACATGCCGAACACCGGATAGACCAGTTCTGGCAGTGCCAGCAACTCAGATACCCGGGCTATCTGGTTGCGAATACCACCAATATAGACAACCCCCAGTCCCAGGGATTCTGCGGCTGTGGCACAGTTCTGGGCAAACAGGCCGCAGTCCACCGTGGCGGTAATAAACTGCTCGGTAAAGCCACTGAGCATCTCGGCATTATGCATATCACACACCAGTTTGTGCCGCTGCATATCGGCACAGAACACCAGAAATACTGGCGCCGTGGCGACATAGGCCTGATTACCGGCACACTCAGCCAAGGCTTCACGCGTATGGCTATCCGAGACCTGAATCACCGTGCAGGCTTGAATAAAGCTGGAGGTCGCCGCCGCCTGACCTGCTTCAATAATAGCGTTTATCCAGTCTTGTGGAATTGTTTGAGGGGTAAATTTACGGATGGAGCGGTGTTGTTTGAGTAAATCAAGGGTCGGGTTGGTCATAGAATATCCTGAAAGGGTTACGAGGCTAAGTGGTCTGTTTGTAGTCGGCGAATGGCGGTGGCCAGAGCAGCACTGATTTCAATCTGATTGCTGATGTGCGGAATGCAGTCGGTAGTGACAACCTGGGCTTTTTCACTGAGTTGCGCATAGGCGCTTCCAGCAAAAATACCATGCACGCCTATCGCTGTAGTTCGGGGAAGACCGGCCCGATCAAGGTGTGCAATGGTTTCCAGCATGGTACGGCCACTGGAAATAATATCGTCAACCAGCACCGGTTGATGCGCCTGATAGGGAGCCAGCTCCGGTAGGGAAACCGATACCTGATAATCCCCAAAGCGCTGTTTTTCTAAAATCTGAAAGGGGGCATTGGCCAGTTCGGCCACATGAGACACCCACTGCTCGCTTTCACTATCCGGTCCGATGAGTACAGGGTTGGTAATATGCTGTTGGATCCATTTGGCAATCAAAGGCGCGGCTGACACGATGCTTGTCGGTATGGAGTAGATTTCCGACAGGCTGGCGTAGCGGTGCAGGTGTGGATCCATCGTGATCAGTCCATCAAATGCCTGTGACAGGAGTCTGGCAAAGGGTACGGAGCTGACACACTCGCCTTCATGAAAACGTTTATCCTGGCGCATATAGGCCAGATAAGGGGTCACCAGGATGACCTGACTGGCCCCCAGTTCATGCAGGGTATCAGCCAGAAACAGCAAGCGCAGCAGCTTGTTGTCAGGATGGAACAGGTTACAGAAAACCACACAGGGGCGGTGTTGGCAGGTGTCATGTACACGCACATAGCTTTCACCATCTGGAAACTGGCGCATTTCCAGCGTGCCAGCTTCTGCAGACAAAGCAGCACAAATTTGTGCTGCCAGGGCGGTGTCTGACTCGAGGTTATAAAAGAGTGTTGTCATCCGTGTTTTTCCTTGTCTCTGCGCTCGGTGGATAAACAGATAATATCGGTATGTTCACCGAGATAATCGACGGCATAGTTTAACTCACCCACACTTTCGGCATGAATGGTTAGCAAGGGGGTCCCTGCGTCCACCGGTTGTCCCAGGTGTACGTGCATATCAACACCAGCGGCCGGGTCGGCAGGGGCGCCGGCAAGTTTTGCCACCTTGGATAGCTGGCGATTATCTATATTAGTGACGATACCGCTTTTTTTGGCAATCAGGGCGTAGCGGTAGGGTGCTATGGGCGGGGTTTTCATGCCGCCCTGCGCTGCACAGATCGCCATAAATTTATTCCATGCTGCACCTGAATTCAGCGTTTTCATCGCCAGGTCGATGCCTTCTCCTGGTGCCATATCCTTGACCATTTCCAGCATGGCGCCAGCAATCAAAACGGCTCTGTCGCGAAGATCGCTGGGGGAGTCGGCCCGGTTCTGTAGAACCGCCAGAATATCTCTGGCTTCCAGCGCGGGTCCTATACCCCGACCCACAGGTTGTGAGCCATCGGTAAACAGTACCCGGATTTTCAGGTCAAGATTGGCGGCAACGGCTTCAAAGCTGGCGGCGAGCTTGTCAGCGGCGGCCTGGCTACGTACTTTGGCCGTGGGGCCAACCGGAATGTCGATCAACACATGCGTGGCGCCAGCGGCAATTTTTTTGGATAGTACGGACGCAATTAACTGCCCCTCACTATCGATATCCAGAGCACGCTCCACTTGTATCAACAAGTCATCGGCTGGACTCAGGCGTACCGATCCGCCCCAGGCCAGACAGCCCCCCACACGCCTGACCACATCGCGCATCTGATCCAGTGACAGGCTGACATTAGTCAGGGTTTCCATGGTGTCAGCCGTGCCTGCTGGCGAGGTAATGGCGCGTGATGAGGTTTTGGGAATGGTGATACCACAGGCAGTCAGTATGGAGATAACAATCGGTGTGGTGCGATTGCCAGGCAGTCCACCGACGCAGTGTTTGTCTAGCACTACTGGCAACTTCCAGTCTATGCGGCTACCGGAATCGACCATGGCACGCGTGAGGGAGGTGATTTCGTCATCATCCAATTTGTCATCGCCGCAGGCGGTAATAAATGCAGCCAAATGTACTTCAGCATACTGACCGTCGACGATATCGTTGATAATGTCACTAAATTGCGCATCACTCAACCTGTGCCCATAGACCTTGGCACGCACATGCGATAGAGAGTGAACGGGGCGCGGATGTGAGAGCCACACGGGTGCCTCTGGTTCGACCTTGAAGCGGCGCCAGGCCACTTCGGAAAATCCAACTTCATCATCACTGATCAGATCACTGGTAATGATATTTAAGGACGCAATAATGCATTTATTTCCATGACTGCTGGCAAGGATGCGCGACAGGCTTTCAAAACCTTCCGAGCGACATACCGGACTTTCCGCACGCAGGTAGAGGGTCGGCTCATGGTGTGTATCTATCCCCATGCGACGGGCGCGCAAGGGGGCCATGCGTTCAGGTACAAAATTCATGTTAAGGAACTATCCTTTACCCAAGTGGCACCAATATAAAACCATGCCGTTTAAATGAAAGTAGATACGGATTCTATACGTTAGTAAAGCTGACCTTCTGGTTGTTGGCAATAAGGCCAGAATAATGAGGTCAATATAATGAAGAGGCTAAAATGAAAGATCAACAGTGTAACTTTTGTAGAAGTGATGCACCAAAGTTAAGTGCGGAACAGGCGCAGGCCGAGCTTAGGGTCGTTCCGGACTGGAGCCTGGAGGCGGAGGCGGGCGAACTAAAGCTGAAGCGTGAATTCAGTTTTCCTGACTTTGCCAGGGCACTGGTCTTTACCAATCGCGTAGGGGAGTTTGCTGAATCCATTGGCCATCATCCTGATTTGCTGACGAGCTGGGGGAAGGTAACAGTGGTATGGTATACCCACAAAATTGGCGGTGTGCAGCAGGGTGATTTTCTCTGTGCTATTGAAACTGAACTGCTTTATCAACGTGAAAAATGATCCTGGCCGCAACGGACGGTTCGCTGTTGTAGCTGTTCCTGATAAGATACGCACATGTTTAATTTGCGGGAATTTTTAAAATCATGGAACGTCGTTTTCGCTTGATACTCTCCTGTCCGGATCGGGTGGGTATTGTCTCAATGGTGAGTAATTTTATTTCCAGTCACGGTGGCTCCATTGCCGATGCCAATCAGCATTCTGACCCTGTATCCGGCTGTTTTTTTATGCGTGTAGAAATCAGTGCAGCCACCCTGCCCTTTACGCTGGACGCGTTGAAAGAAGCCTTTACTCCCATTGCTAACTCTTTTGGCATGGATTGGGAAATACAGGATTCCAATCGTCCCAAGCGTGTGGTGCTGATGGCCAGTCGTGAGTCACATTGCCTTGCCGATCTGCTGTATCGTTATCACAGTGAAGAACTCTTCTGTGAAATCCCCTGTGTGATCTCCAACCATGACAAGTTACGCAGTATGGTGGAATGGCATGGGATTCCTTATCACCATGTACCGGTTGATGCGGATAATAAGCAGGCGCACTTTGATCAGGTGGAAAAACTGATTCTGGAACACGATGCCGATGCGGTGGTGCTTGCACGTTATATGCAGATATTGCCAGCCGGTATGTGTGCTCATTTCCCGCACCGGATTATTAATATTCATCACAGCTTCCTGCCATCTTTTGCCGGTGCGCGCCCTTACCATCAGGCCCATGAACGTGGAGTCAAATTGATCGGGGCTACCTGTCATTATGTGACCGAGGATCTGGATGCCGGACCGATCATTGATCAGGATGTGACCCGCATCAGTCACCGCGATCACCCGGAAGAAATGGTCAGACTAGGACGTGATGTCGAAAAAGCGGTGTTGGCGCGGGGGTTACGCTGGCATCTTGAAGATCGGGTGCTGGTACACGGTAATAAAACCATAGTGTTTGCCTGATTATGCCGGGAGAAAGCCGGAATTAACTAAAAATACGCTACACTTAGAATCAGACAGGATGAATTCAGGTTTGTCCTGATGGTCGGTCAACAGAGGATAACGACAATGCTAAGATCTGTTAAAGCTCAGGATTATATGGCGGGTAAGTTGGTCACTTTTTTGCCGGAAATGGACCTTTTCCGCGCGTTGATGGTGTTACGTGAATATAAGCTGTCCGCCGCTCCAGTGACCAGTGCAGATGGAGAACTTGTAGGACTGCTATCAGAAGTAGATGGCTTGCGTGCTATTCTCAGCCAGACCTATCATGAAGAGGAGATGGGTAGTGGTGGTAAAGTGCAAGATTATATGTCGCGTGATGTTGATACCATCAAACATGATGCCGATATTATCTCTGTATCCAGAACCTTTATCGATAAGGGGCGCCGCTGTTTGCCGGTTGTCAGAGCCGGTAAGCTGGTCGGTATGATCTCACGTGCCGATGTGCTGCGTGCTGTGGAAGATTTTGCCAATGACGGTTAAGTGGAGTTGGGTAGTTAAACGTTTATGAGTAGTCTGTTTCCGGAAAAACCTGTGCTGTTTTATCCCTCTATAGCTGAGCGATATGGCACAGATGAAGCTATTTTGTTAAGCCTGCTTAACGAACAGTTTCATTTTAATGGGCTACCGGGCTCTGCCGTAGGAGCCCGGTCTCCGGGCGATAAAACCATCGCTCGCGGAGCGAGCTCCCACAACAGTATTGCCCATCATGTAGGAGACCGGTCTCCGGGCGAAGGTGTACTGCTACCTCCCGGGCACTGGCAAATCTTGACGCCTTTCTGGAGTGAAGCCCACTTTTACCAGACCCTGGATAGTCTGGAGCGTCAGGCGTTACTGCACGTTGAGCGTGGTCAGGGCGGTACATTAAAACTGCAACGTCAGCCGGTTGCAGAACAGCCAGCCCAGCCAGTTCAACCGTCTGAGCAGCCTTCACCGTCAGCACCTGCTGCTAATCGCTCTTTACCTGTTTATGATACGCCGCCGGTATCGGCGCCTCCGGTATCGGCCCCTCCTGCAACGACTAAGGGTCGACAGCGTGGACCGGCTCCGGTTTTTGGTGGTACCTCCGGCTGGCGTCGTGATAAAGATGAGTTGGAGCAGATTTTTGATTGGCATGAAGAGCGTAACCAGCGCTTGATCCCGATGACAATGGGCTGGGCTCCAGGGCCCGCCTTCCACGATATGCTGGCGCGTCAGGGTATACCTGAAGCTTTTTCTACCCAGTGTCTGGATGAATTTGTGCTCTACTGGCTGGATAAAGATCGCAAGGAAACCAACTGGGATCAGAAGTTTCTGGGTTGGGTCAAGCGCGAGTGGGTTAAGAAGCAATCCCGTGATGCCGCCCCCAGAGCACATGAACAGCAACCGGCAGGTCAACTGAATGAAAACACCCGAAGAGATACTCGCGAAAACCGAAAACGGGTTACCGCGGCCATCATGGACATCAAGGACACCGATTGGTGACGACTATGCGGCCGATGACAGCCGCATTACCGATATACCGCTAGAAACCAAAGCCCATGTGAATATGATTTTCGCCCGCTTTATGGCGATTTATGGGCATAAATTTAAAAGCTGTTTTGAAACGCAGAATGAGATACGTCTGGCCAAGCGTGAGTGGGCCTTGAGTTTGCGTGGCTATGCGGAAACCGATCTGGTCGCTGCCGTCAATCGTTGCAAGGAAACCCTGGCCTGGATGCCAACGGTATCAGAATTTCTGGCCATTCTGCGTAGTATTAATGGCGATTTTGGTTTGCCTGCTCCCTATGCGGCTTATCAGGAAGCCTGCCAGTATGCGGCCGATCCGTTGGCGCACAGTTGGAGTCATGTAGCGGTTTATCTGGCGGGTAAAGAGACAGGCTGGTTCCGTTTGCGCTCTGAGGAGCAGGGGCAGGTGTTGCCGGAGTTCGGTTATGCCTATGATCTGTTCTGTCAGCGGGTACGCCGGGGTGAAACGCTGGAGCAACCAATCCCCAAAGCGATCAGTGATCAGCAGGACAATACCACCGCACGCTTTATTCAGGCTTTCGCGACAGAGCATCAACTACCGGAAAGCCTGCTGTATTACATGACCAAGCCCCTGGGTACTCGAATCCGTGAGCGTTTACGGGCGGATGCGCAGCAGCAGGTTGAGGCCATGGGCCTGAACCTGCTGCTGCCAGTGGATACATCAATGGGCGTTAACCTGGGTGGAAAACCCTGAACCCAGCATTTCACCGATGGCCTGGCTCAGTGTGTCGCTACGTTGGGGGTCACGAAAGGCCTCAAGGATGCGAGGGCGCAGGTCGGCAAGAAACATCAGGTCACTGAGGATGCGGTTGAAGCCCAACTGACCGGCTTTGCCCGCGGCCAGTTGCTCCAGAAACAGCTGTAGCCGCTGCGGTTGATTAAGGCTGGTATGGCAGCGGGTTGCCAGTGCCACGATCACCTCAGCTTCCAGGGCAAAGGGGCTGGCTAACACGGCGTCCAAAGCCTGATCACGTCCTGCCATGTCATTGCCAGCAGAAATGCTGCGAATCAGTGCGGCGATCAATTCCGGTGCTGTGTCCAGGCGCTGTAACAACTGCAGCAGATGATCAGTTAGCTGTTGTTGCAGTGCGTGATCAGGCTGCGTGTGTTCCAGCAGATGTGCCAGCATCAACAGCAAGGGCTCCGGTAGTTGGGTTAAGCGCTTACGCAGCTGAGTTGTATTGTCACCCTGATCCAGGCGCATCACAAAATCCGCCAACCCTTGCAGTCCCAGATTGTTCCAGTAATCTCTATCCAGTTGACCCGCAAGGTATTGCTGCACATCTTCATAATACCGTGAGGCCGGGGTTTGTAGTGTACGACTGGCCAGTGCATGGAAACAGGCCATTTTTTCCTGATCGGGAGTGAAAGCGAAGGGGTTATCTTTCAAGGCATCCTGCTGCGACTGCGGTCCATGGCGTTTTGTAGCAAGCGATTGACAATATCATCACGTGCCGCCTGTATTAAAAAACCCTGCTCATCCAGCGGCAGTTTCAGAAACCAGATCAGGTTCTGATCTTTTGCTGATGGATTCCACAGCAGAAGTCCTACCCAGGCATGATGTAAAAAAGGCAAGGGGTAAGGGACTTGGTTCTGCTCAACCCGGGTGAAAGTCTCGATCGGTAGCTTACTGATGCGACGGCCCATATCAAAAATGAGCAGCCGGTTGTCGTCGTGTTGCAGTAGCTGTGTCAGCAGTTTTTCCATCTTAACCTCGTGCCGCCTTGAGTGTATCGGCAATCAGAAAAGCCAGTTCCAATGATTGGTCAGCATTCAGACGTGGATCACAGTGGGTGTGGTAGCGATGTGCCAGGCCTTCTTCAGTAATCTGGAAAGCGCCGCCGATACACTCGGTGACATTATCACCGGTCATTTCAAAGTGTACGCCACCCGCATGGGTACCTTCGGCACGATGAACCTCAAAGAAACCCTGCATCTCTTTCAGAATGGCATCGACACTGCGGGTTTTGTAGCCACTGGAAGCCTTCATGATATTGCCGTGCATCGGATCTGAACTCCAGACCACCGGATGGCCGGAAGCTTTGATTTCACGCACAATCGGTGGCAGGAGTTCGGTGATCTTCTCGGCCCCCATCCGGGCAATCAGAGTGATACGCCCTGGAACGCGGCCTGGATTCAGCATATCCAGCAGTTTCAGTAGATCATTACACTGGGTGCTGGGGCCAACCTTAATACCAATAGGGTTGTGTACGCCTCGCAGGAACTCAACATGGGCATGATCCGGCTGACGGGTACGGTCACCGATCCAGAGCATGTGTGCTGAACAGTCGTACCAGTCTCCGGTCAGACTGTCCTGGCGGGTCAGTGCCTGCTCGTAGTTCAGCAGCAGCGCCTCATGTGAGGTATAGAGTGAGGTTTCATGCAACTGCGGGGTATTTTGTGAATTGATGCCGCAGGCATCCATAAACGCCAGGGTTTGGGTGATTTGATCGGCCAGGTGTTGATACTTCTCGCCCTGAGGGCTTTTGTCGATAAAGCCGCGGTTCCAGCGGTGTACCTGGTGCAGATCGGCAAAGCCACCACTGGCAAACGCACGTAACAGGTTGAGTGTGGACGCTGACTGATGGTAAGCCGCAATCAGGCGCTTGGGGTCAGGTTGGCGTGCCGCTTCATTAAAGGCAATATCATTGATAATGTCGCCGCGATAACTGGGTAACTCTATGCCGTTCAGGGTTTCGGTTCCAGCTGAGCGAGGCTTGGCAAACTGACCGGCAATTCTGCCTATTTTGACCACCGGGCTGCTGCCGGCAAAGGTCATTACCACCGCCATCTGCAGCAGAACCTGGAACGTATTACGAATTTTGTTGGCACTGAATTCGCTAAAGCTTTCGGCACAGTCGCCCCCCTGGAGTAAAAAGGCTTCACCAGCGGATACCTTGGCCAATGAGCGTGTCAGGGAGCGGATTTCACCCGCAAACACCAGCGGAGGAAAATTGCCGAGCAATTGCTCAGCTGCTGCCAGTTCATCCTGATCAGGATAAACTGGTTGTTGAAGGATGGGTTTGCTTCTCCAGCTGTCGGGGGTCCAGTTTTCCATAGTGTCTCTTCTATGTGTTCAAAACGTAAAGTGGTCAAAACGTAAACCAGAGAGTTTAAGGTTTTGACACAGAGAAACAAGCGTCAGGCGGTTTTAATTCCGCTCAGGTTGCGAAAGGTAATGTCGCGGGCTGTATCAAGAAAGTCCAGCATAAATTCGGCTTCGGCCTGCTCGCTACGAATAGCGGCGTAAAGTGTGCACCACAAGCCCTTTTCACCCAGTGGTCGAGCCGCAATATAGTCATGTTGCAGGTATTCATGGATCGCCCAGTTGGGTAGGGCAGAGACACCACGGCCACTGGCGACCAGTTGCATGATCATTACAGTCAGCTCTGCGGTACGGGTTTGTGCAGGCTCTTTGCCAGCCGGGTCAAGGAAACGACTGAAAATATCCAGACGTGCATGATCAATCGGGTAGGTGATCAGGGTTTCATTACACAGATCACCCGGTTGTATCTGCTTTTTACGCATCAGCGGGTGTTGCTTGCTGATGACTAATACCGACTCGTAGCTGAATAAGGCAGGTAGGTAATGCCATTGCGGGGTTCCGGGTCCGAGGTGATCACCAGATCCAGATCACCACGGCTCAGGGCCGGTAAGGTTGAAAACTGAAGCCGGTACTCAGGTCCATTTCCACTTCGGGCCAGTTCTGACGAAAATGGTCGATGGTTGGCATCAGCCAGTCAAAGCAGCTGTGGCACTCAATGCAGATGTTCAGTCGCCCTACCTCACCGCCAGCCAGTCTGGCAATGTCACGCTCAGCATTGCGGATCATTGGCAAAAGCTCATCAGCCAGAGACAGTAAGCGCTTGCCTGCTGCCGTAAAGGAGATAGGTTTGGTTTTGCGGATAAACAAAGAGCAGTTGAGGCGTTCCTCCAGGTCCTTAATCTGATGCGATAGTGCAGATTGTGTCAGATGCACGCGTTCGGCGGCTTCCACCAGACTGCCTGCATCACGCAGTGCTGTCAGGGTTTTCAAATGACGAAATTCAACCATGCCCAACTCCATGCGGGGGATTAAATGGGTGTTGCGATCGAGCGTGTAGCTATTTGTCAAAAACCAGTTGTCACTGAGTATAGCGGTTGAACTGAACAAGCTCTAGCCGGGCTTAAATTTAAACCTGGAGTTAGCATGTAAAAAGAGTGGTTATATAATGGATGATTAATGGAAAGGTTGCTAAATTAGCTATTACCAATCATAAAAATGCATACTTTTAAAGTGTTTAATGTAGAAGTATTTCATTTAAGTTGATCTGTATCAGTATTTTCCTGTATTTTTGTATGGGAATAATAATTAGCCGGAGATCTATGGATATTTCAGTCGTAGCACGACAGTATCAGCACAGCATTCTCGATCTGTTTTCCGGTGGGCCGGTTGCCATTTTTGTCTGGTCTGCACAGCAGGGTTGGCCGGTTGAGTTTGTCTCCGACAATATCCGCGAGCTGCTTGGTTATGATGCAACAGAGCTGATTCGGGAAAAACTACGCTATACCAGCCTGATACATCCTGATGATCTGCCACAGATTGAAGCTGAGGTAGCGCATTATCTTTCGATAAAATCCAGTTGCTTCGAGCAGATCTACCGGCTCAAGTGTCACTCCGGTTGTTATTGTTGGGTGCGTGATTTCACTATGCCGGAGTGGGATGAGCAGGGCCAACTGCTACGTATACTCGGTTATATTTTTTATCAGAATGAAACGCAACAAGTCAGTGAAACCCTGCAGTTGGCAGAACTGGTCAGGGAGTATGCGCGTGAAGCAATTATGATTACTAACCCTGAGGGTGTCATCATTAGCGTCAATCCGGCTTTCACTAAAGTCACTGGCTATGATTCAAATGAAGTAGTGGGTGGCAGACCGTCACTGCTGAGCTCAGGTCATCATGATGCGGCTTTCTATGACGCAATGTGGCATAGCCTTAATACCCAGGGAAGCTGGGAGGGTGAAATTTTTGATCGGCGCAAAAACGGCGAGGTTTACCCCAAGTGGCTGTCGATTCATACGGCCTACACTTGTCAGGGTGAGGTGTTTCGGCGCATAGCCATTTTTTCCGATATTACACAACAGAAACAAAGTGAAGAGCTGATCTGGCGACAAGCCAACTTCGATTCTTTGACTAACTTACCCAACCGTCAGTTATTGACCTTACGGTTGGAGCAAGAGATTAACCGTCTGAGTCGAACCAGCCAGGGCTTGGCATTAATTTTTATGGACCTGGATGGCTTCAAAGAGATTAACGATACCCTTGGGCATAAACTGGGCGATGATTTACTTATTTTAGTGGGTGATCGGCTTGAAGCTCAGGTACGTAGTACTGATATGGTAGCGCGCTTTAGTGGCGACCAGTTTGCCCTGTTGTTGACCGGCTTGACTGATCAGGTCAGTGTTGAGCAGTTGGTGATGAAAGTGCGCAGTGCCTTTGAGCAGCCCTTTGAACTTGGAGATGAGATAATTTTTACTTCGGTCAGCTTTGGTGTCACTTTCTGCCCGGAAGATGGCAGAGACCCCTGGGAGCTGTTAAAAAACGCCGATCAGGCGATGTTCAGTGCCAAAGTTACAGGTCGGGGGCGTTACCAGTTCTTTACCGAAACCATGCAGTTAACAGCACAACGACGTATGCAACTGGCAAAGGATTTGCGTCATGCTCTGTCGGCGAAACAGCTATTTCTGGAGTATCAGCCGATTGTGAACCTGGCTGATGAGCAGCTATCAAAGGTTGAAGCCTTGATTCGCTGGCAGCACCCGGAACTGGGGCTGGTGAGTCCGGCAGAGTTTATCCCTGTTGCAGAGGAAACCGGGCTGATTTCCGAGATAGGCGATTGGGTGTTTCGTGAAGCGGTGAGTCAATCTGAAGCCTGGCAATCGCTGCTGCAGCGACCCTTTCAGATCAGCATTAATACATCGCCAGTACAATACCGTGATGATACCCATCGAGTGTCCGGTTGGATCGATTATCTGCGAGAGCGCTGCCTGAGCTGCAAAACTATCTCACTGGAAATCACTGAAGGCATGCTGATGGAAAATTCAGCTGATATTGAAAACTGTCTGCTACTGATTCGCGATGCAGGTATGGAGGTTGCTTTAGATGATTTTGGTACGGGTTATTCATCCTTATCCTATCTGAAACGTATGGATATAGATTTTTTGAAAATAGACCGGTCTTTTGTAATGAATCTTCAAGCTGATTCAGACGATCTGGCCCTGTGTGAGGCGATGATCGTCATGGCACACAGGCTGGGGATTCAGGTGGTAGCCGAGGGGATTGAAACACAGGAGCAAAAAGCGTTACTCAAGTCAGCACAGTGTGATTTCGGGCAGGGGTATTTTTTCTCCCGTCCTTTATCAGCCGATCATCTGGAAGCTCTTTTTTTGAGCAATAAAGATACCAATCACTAATATCTCTTATCAGTTTTAGGGAAATAACGATGAAAAAAAATTTACCAGTCACGCAACAAGAGGCTGGCTTTCCGGATACAGCAAACATCCTGACTACTACCGATCTTAAAGGCGCCATAACCTATGCTAATGAAGATTTTGTCAAGATAAGCGGTTTTACTCGTGAAGAGCTAATTGGCAACAATCACAATATGGTCAGGCATCCTGATATGCCACCTGCAGCATTTGCTCAGCTGTGGACGCGCGTCAAATCCGGTAACTCATGGATGGGGTTGGTTAAAAACCGTTGCAAAAATGGTGACCATTACTGGGTGGATGCCTATGTCACGCCGATATTGCAGGCAGGCAAAGTAGCTGAATACCAATCTATCCGTCGTCGCGCCGATCGTAAGTCAGTGGCCCGGGCGGAGAAGCTTTACGCCGCTTTGTCAGCGGGCAAAAAACCTAAACAGCTGTCCGGCAGCTTGTCCTTTAATGTGCGCCTGCAATGTTGGTTTCTCCTGCCTTTCCTTGCGCTGCTGGCGGGTTTGCTTTGGCTGGAATCGTCAGCACTGATGGCAGGTGTTGTTGTGTTGGCCCTTGTGGTTGCCATGCTGGGGCAGTGGTTAACCCTGTCGCCGTTACGACATGCTGTAGCCAAGGCGCGTCGGGTTATTAACGATCCGGTAGGGCAATATGTATATACCGGACGCAAGGATGAAGTAGGGGAGATTTTATTGGCATTCAAAGCATTGGAAGCAGAAACAGCCGGTCTGGTTGGCCGTATCTCCGATTCAGCCGGCAGTATGATGCAGGGGGCCACCTCCATGAATGCTGCTGTAGGCAGTTCCAGTGATGGTATTCAACGACAGTTTTCTGAAACCGACCAGGTGGCAGCCGCCATTAATGAGATGTCAGCCAGTGTGCAAGAGGTTGCCCATAATGCTCAGCAAACCTCAACTATGGCCTATGCTGGGCTTGAGTCAGTCGCAGCCGGCAAAAAAGTGGTGAGTGAGACGCAGTCATTGATTCAGTCTCTGCGCCAGGAAATTGCTGAGGGGGCAAAGTGATTCGTCAGGTGAAGCAGAGCAGTAGTGATATAGCTTCGGTGCTTGATGTGATCAAAGGAATCGCTGAGCAAACTAATTTATTGGCATTAAATGCGGCTATTGAGGCCGCCAGAGCGGGTGATACCGGACGAGGATTTGCCGTAGTGGCTGATGAAGTACGCTCACTGGCCAGTCGTACCCAGGCCTCTACTGAAAATATCCGTGAGATGATTGATGCACTTGAAAGTGGTTCAACCCGAGCAGTTGCGGTGATGGAGGCGGGCGAACGCCATGCTGAGGACTGTGTTGGACAAGGGCAACTGACGGTTGCGGCCCTGGATGATATTTACCATTCAATACAGGGTATCCGTGATATGAGCACTCAGATAGCGACAGCTGTAGAGCAACAAAGTCAGGTGGCAGAAGAAATTAATCGCAGCATTAGCAGTATCCGCCAGTCATCCGAAAGCAATTTGGGCTTAGTGGAGGAGAGTAAAGTCACTAGTGGCGGTGTGTTAGGTGTAGCTAATCGGTTCGAAGAGCTGGCCGCTCAGTTTTGGGCGCGTCAAGGCGTTTTATGAAAACAGGCAGAGGCTGGTGACAGCCTCTGCGCTGGTATTAACTGATTAAATCCTGCAGCAAAAATTCGATCAGCGCTTTCTGTGCATGCAGGCGGTTTTCCGCTTCGTGGAAGGCTACGCAGCGTGGATCATCCATCATCGCTTCACTGACTTCTTCACCCCGATGCGCTGGCAGACAGTGCATGAACAGAGCATCGGCTGCGGCCAAATCCATTAACTCAGGATTCACCTGATAGCCACGGAACTCGCGCATGCGCTGGCGCTGCTCATCTTCCTGGCCCATGGAGGCCCAGACATCGGTAACTACCAGTTGTGTACCTTCGACAGCCGCTTCAGGCGCTTCCATTACGCTCACCCGGTCACTGTTGCGGCTAACCAGTTCGGCATTGGGCTCAAAACCTTCGGGGCAGGCGATATTTAGCTTAAAATCAAACTGGCGGGCGGCATTGATGTAGGAGTGACACATGTTATTGCCATCGCCTATCCAGGCGACGGTTTTGCCTTGTATATCACCACGCAGCTCCTGGAAGGTCTGCATATCGGCCAGCAACTGACAGGGATGATAATCATCGGTCAGCGCATTGATAACGGGTACGGAAGAGTTGGCAGCAAACTCGGTGATCAGGTCGTGACTGAAAGTACGGATCATGACAATATCGACCATGGAAGAAATCACTCTGGCACTGTCTGCCACGGGTTCGCCGCGTCCGAGCTGGGTATCCCGTGATGACAAAAACATCGCATGACCACCAAACTGCGCCATGCCCGCCTCAAAGGATACCCGTGTGCGGGTCGAAGATTTCTCAAAAATCATCGCCATCACACGGTTTTTCAGCGGCTGGTAGAGCGTGCCGTTGTTGCGCAACTGTTTCAGTTCTATGGCGCGATTGATCAGCTGCTTTAATTCAGCTGGTGTAAGATCCAGCAGTGTCAGAAAATGTCTGGTGCTCATAATGTCATTCACGGCAGCCGGGCTGCCAATCCCTGAGTCAGTTTTTATTGGATCAAAATAATTAGTTGTCTTCGCCAGCATAGATGCGGATCAGGCTGGAAACTGTATTGACCAGTAAATCAGCTTCACTCTGATTCATGATCAGAGGTGGCAGCAGTCGAACGACCCGGCCACCACCAGTAATGTTCAGCAACACACCTTTGACTTTTGCGAGTACGGCCAGCTCTGTGCCTGCATCTTTGAGTTCGATACCAATCATCAAGCCTTTGCCACGAATTTCTTTGACATAAGGTTTGTCAGCTAATTGAATATGGAAGCTATCGAGAATGTACTGGCCCAGTGATGCGGCGTGCTGGCACAGCTTGTCCTGTTCTATGATATCGATAACAGCGAGAGCTGTGGCACAGGCCAGCGGGTTGCCGCCATAGGTTGTACCGTGTGTACCTGGCCCAAAAATTTCAGCGGCCTTGCCGCGAGCCAGACAGGCTCCAATAGGGAAGCCATTCCCCAGCCCTTTGGCCGTGGTGACGACATCAGGCATGATATTGGTGTGCTGGTAGGCAAAGTAGCGACCGGTACGACCATTGCCTGTCTGTACTTCATCCAGGATCAACAGCAGTTCGTGCTCATCGCAAATGGCTCTGAGATTTTCCAGATAACTATTGTCTGGAATCTGAATGCCGCCTTCACCCTGGATAGGCTCTACCATGATGGCAACAACATCGTTATTGCTGCGCAGGATCTGCCTGACCGCTTCCAGATTGTTGAAAGGGGCACGGATAAAGCCGCTGACCAGTGGCTCAAAACCCGCCTGAGTGGCGCGGTTGCCGGTAGCGCTTAGCGTTGCCAGGGTACGGCCATGAAAGGCGTTTTCCATTACAATGATAGCGGGTTTGTCGATCTGGCGACTATGGCCGTAGCGACGGGCAATCTTGATCGCCGCTTCATTGGCCTCTGCACCCGAGTTGCCGAAAAACACATTATCCATCCCGGATACCTGTGTGAGCTTTTCAGCCAACTGCTGCTGCAGTGGAATGGTGTAAAGGTTAGAGCAATGAATTAACTTGCCAGCCTGCTCACAGATAGCCTTGGTGACAGCGGGGTGCGCGTGTCCAAGCCCGGTAACGGCAATGCCGCTGAGTGCATCCAGGTATTTGTGTCCATCTGTGTCATAGATCCACACGCCCTGACCATAGTCAAAGGCAACGGACAGACGATTATAGGTATTCATCAGTGGTTGCATGGCCATTCAGCTTCTTCTCCCTACAACGCAAAAAGGCAGCCAGAGCTGCCAAAAAAAGAGTTATTCTAGGCCTATCCTGGGGTTTTGGCAATTCACTTTATGGCTGGACGGGTATTATCTGCATAAAACAGATTGAAATATCATCCTGAGGCCGTATATTTGTTATTAAGCGTTGTACATTTTACCTGACTTTTTTTGTCGGATATAATGCCGGGGTAGGCAGGCGTGGCTTACGTATGTTCTGCCAGCCTGATACTGAATGTTAGTTATACAGAAATAGGTGCTTCAATGAGTGTTGTCGATGTGATTAAAGAGCAGATTGAATCCAATGCAATTCTGCTTTACATGAAAGGTACACCACGTTTTCCGCAATGTGGCTTTTCATCCCGTGCCACTGAAGCGCTGATGGCCTGCGGTGAGCGTTTTGCTTTTGTCAATATCCTGGAGCATCCGGATATTCGTGCTGAGACTGCCAAACTATGCTAACTGGCCAACTTTTCCGCAGTTGTGGATCAATGGTGAGCTGGTAGGTGGCTGTGACATTATCTGTGAAATGGGCGCTACCGGTGAGCTGGAAACCCTGGTTAAGGCCGCTTCGGCTGGTGCTGAAGAGCAGCAGCCACAGGCGTGATCCGTTCGCGTAGCCGGATTTTAGTCCGGCTACGGCTACAGCTTATGCGCTGCATAGCGCAGGCAGCGTTGCGTGTATCAGCGGGTCTGCAGAACCAGATCCCACCCCCCCATATCTTTCCAGCGATTCACAATCATACAAAAGAGTTCGGCAGTTTTCTCAGTATCATAAATAGCTGAGTGCGCACTGCGGTTGTCAAAGTCTATTCCGGCTACTTCACAAGCCTTGGCCAGCACGGTCTGTCCACACGCCAATCCGGCAAGAGTTGCTGTATCGAAGGTAGAAAAAGGGTGAAAAGGGTTGCGCTTAATACTTTGGCGCTCGGCTGCACAATTGACAAAATTGTGATCGAAAGTGGCATTGTGGCCTACCAGAATGGCACGTTTGCACCCGGCCGCCTTGATGGCCTTGCGGATGGGTTTGAAAATATTTTCCAGAGCCTGGGCTTCACTGATGGCCTGGCGTTCAGGATTCCAGGGATCTATGCCAGTAAATGCCAGTGCTGATTGTTCCAGGTTAGCCCCTTCAAATGGAATGACGTTGGCGCTGTAAGTGCGCTCAGGCATCAGATAGCCGTTTTCATCCATGCTCAGGGTCACGGCGGCAATTTCAAGAAGTGCATCAGTGCGGCAATTAAATCCAGCCGTTTCAACATCGATGACGACAGGGAGGTAGCCTCTGAAACGATCGGCCATAAGAGTCTTGTCAGCTGAGTGGGTCAAGCCATATCCTTAATCTGTGTCATGTTAATTCTATGCTATTCTAGCAGTCGCGGGATGCGGAGTGAAATGCAGGGTAAAGACCTGGCACCTTCTGCCGATAATACAGAGAGTTTCTGTAACTGTCTTTTATAAAGTTGAGAGTTGTATGCCTGGCCGAGCGCTATTTTTTCTGTTGCTTTTTTTGCTGTTCAGCCCTCCAGGCTGTGACTTTCAGTGCACCAGTCGATGGGGTGCGCTGGGATATAGAGGCATCGCCCTTTGCTTGTCGTTTGTCTCAGTCTATTCCTGCTTTCGGAGAGGCTGTGTTTGAACAGGAAGCCGGTGAGGGTTTGGAGTTTTATCTGTTGCCAGCGCAGACACAGCAACTCTCCGGGCGAGCCCGGTTAGTTGCTGAGGCCGCCCCCTGGTTGCCAGGTGCTGTGCCAAGGCATATCGGTGATATGGATGTTCGCCAGGGGCAGATTAATGTGCGTGGTAATCAAGCGACGCAGATGTTAGCTGCCTTGCATGAAGGACTGGTACCGACGTTTAGTGCTGATCGCTGGTACGGTGCGTCCGAGTCTGTGTCTGTGGGTATTATGTCGGTGAACTTTAATTCAGCTTATCAGGATTATCTGGGATGCTTGACTGGGCTCCTGCCGGTTAATTACCGACAGATTGCCAGAACGGCGGTACTCTTTCCAACCGCGGAACACCAGTTGTCTGATGCAACCCGCGAACGCCTGGATCTGATCGCTCAGTATGTACTGACTGATGATACAGTGCAGCAGATCTTTGTTGACGGACATACCGACAATGATGGTCGACGCCTGTTATTGCGCGATTTGTCCAAGCGTCGTGCAGAAGAAGTGACCCGCTATCTTGTCTCCCGTGGCGTCAGTGAAGATGCTATTATTACCCGCTTTCACGGGGACCGTTATCCGGTGGTCGCCAACGACACCCCTGAAAACCGTACCCGTAACCGCCGCGTGACCATTCGTCTCGAAAAAGACTGAGCGTTTAAAGCGCATCTGTCCTGATTGGCAGGCAAGCCCTGCGGCAATCTGTTATTATCGGGTTTTATCTATTAGTCGCCAGACTCCGGTCAAGACAGCCGGAGTTGGTTAAATCGGGAGCATCAATATGTCCGACGTCAAGAAGGTTGTTCTGGCTTACTCCGGTGGTCTGGATACCTCTGTGATAGTGCGCTGGTTGCAAGATACCTATCAGTGCGAAGTTGTTACGTTTACTGCTGACCTGGGTCAGGGTGAAGAAGTTGAGCCTGCGCGCAGCAAAGCCCAGGCGCTGGGTGTGAAAGAGATTTATATCGAAGATTTGCGTGAAGAGTTTGTGCGTGACTTCGTCTTCCCGATGTTCCGAGCCAATACAATTTATGAAGGCGAATACCTGCTGGGTACCTCTATCGCGCGTCCCTTGATTGCCAAGCGACTGATAGAGATTGCCAATGAAACCGGTGCTGATGCGATCTCCCATGGTGCCACTGGCAAGGGTAATGATCAGGTGCGTTTCGAGCTGGGTGCCTATGCGCTCAAACCAGGCGTTAGGGTTATTGCGCCCTGGCGTGAATGGGATCTAACCTCCCGTGAAACCCTGATGAAGTACTGTGAAGAGCGCAATATTCCGGTCGACTTCAGCAGCAAGAAAAAGAAATCCCCTTACTCCATGGACGCCAACTTGCTGCACATCTCCTATGAAGGTGGCATTCTTGAAGATCCTTGGGCAGAAGCTGAAGATGATATGTGGCGTTGGAGTGTCAGCCTGAAGCTGCACCGGATCAGCCGACTTACCTTGAGTTGACTTATGAAAAGGGTGATATCGTTGCGATCGATGGTCAGCCCATGAGTCCAGCTACTGTGCTTGAAACTCTGAATAAAATTGGTGGTGATAACGGTATCGGTCGTCTGGATATTGTCGAAAACCGTTTTGTTGGTATGAAGTCACGGGGTTGTTATGAAACACCGGGTGGCACCATCATGCTTAAGGCGCACCGTGCCATCGAATCCCTGACGCTGGATCGTGAAGCAGCACATCTGAAAGATGAGTTGATGCCGCGCTATGCCAAGGTTATTTATAACGGTTTCTGGTGGTCGGAAGAGCGCAAGATGCTGCAGGAAATGATCGATTACTCTCAGCGTCACGTAAACGGTGATGTGCGGGTGAAATTGTATAAAGGCAGCGTCAGTGTCGTGGGGCGTCGCTCGCCTGACAGTCTGTTTGATGAAAGCATTGCTACCTTTGAAGATGATGCTGGTTCCTATGATCAGAAAGATGCTGAAGGCTTTATTAAGCTGAATGCTTTGCGTATGCGCATTGCGGCCAGTAAAGGCAGAAAGTTCTGATCTGTTATCAGCATCAGCTGCCAGGCAGGTTGTACAGATGTACATTCTGCCTGGCGTCTTCTTACTCCAGTCAGTTGCCATCTTGCTTGCAAACACGTTTCTACCAGTGTGTTTTTACCAAGCTGCTTTGTTGAAAAGGCTAATTAGTGGTAATCAAGCCGATTTTCATGCTACTTTTCAGATAGTTATTTAGAAGTCTGGGCCATGGCAGCACTTTTCTCTGATCAGACAGTACTTATCGTTGAAAAAAATCTGGAAGAGCTGGAGCAGCTAAGACAGATTTTGACTGCTATGGGCTTTCGCCGAATTGAGGTGGCGTCTTCGGTTAATATGGCCGTTAGCTGCTTAGCGAAATACAAGTCGACCTGTGTATGCTGGTATATGACCTGGGTCGTGATGAAAAAAACGGCTTGCAGGTGCTTCAAGGGCTCAGGCTGCCGGGCGCCCCAGTTATTCTACCTGTTTTCTACTGGTGGTTGACCCACAAAAAGTCAGCCTGCTTATGGGCTCTCCTGAACTCTCTGCCGATGGTTATCTGGCAAAACCCTACGATCAACTCAAGCTGAGAGCGCAACTGGAAAAGCAGTTACGCATCAAGCGCTGTATTGCACAGGTCGAAGCCTTGCGTGATCGACGTGAATGGGAACAGGCCTTGGCTGAATGCGAGAAGTTACACAAGCAGTTTCCAGCATTAGGTGTGCTGATTTTTCGCATTAAAGGGTTGATCTACCTGGAGCAGCAGCAGTATCAGAAGGCCTTGGCCGTGTTTGAGCGTATACGTCAGGCGCATGATAAGCCTGGGTTCGTGTTGCGCTTGGGTTAACGGCATATGATATGGCCGATTACCAGCGTGCCCGAGTTGAAATGACCCAGGTTATAGATGCTCAACAGGTGTGTCAGGAAGCCTTTGTGGTTTTGGCCCGTATCCATTGGCTCAAAGGTGAGCGTAGCCAATGTGTGACCCTGTTACGTAAGTCGGTGATGCTGCAACCCTCAGTATCCTTGCTGCAGGGTGAGTTAGGTAATCGGGCGGGCTTTTCCGAAGAATTAAATGTGGCTATTGATGGTTTTCGTCAAGCAGTGCTGCATGCCCGCCATACCGCTATGCAAAATCCAGAGTATTACTTTGGTTTGGTCCGGGTAATACAGCAGCAGATTGCGGATAAACCGGGTCGAACGGCTGAATTTATAGGCGAGGCTATCCGTGTGCTGGAGTCAGTAGTGCACGACTGCATGGATGACCCGCAAATACGCTTTCGTGCACGTTTGATTGCAGCCGATATCTATCGGCAGAATGGGGAGCATCAAAATGCCGATTTTGCAGCGGGTGATGCACTGGCGCAATTTCGTAAGATTCCTATAGCGGCACAGTTGAGTGTCGCAGATCTGCTGGCTGATGGTCTTGAATCTACCCGCTTTGCCGCTCAGGCGGCAGAGCTGAAACAGGAGGTTTCACGCTTGATGTCGTCAGTTGACTGGGGAAAAAACAACCTCAAAGGCATGCTATCGTTTCGTCAAAAAGCCCTGCCAGAAGCCTTTGATGCGTTTGAATCTGCCTGGTGCTCCGATCCCGGAAATCCTGGTGTGGGCCTGAATCTATTGCAAACAGGTATTGAAACGTTACGCAAGGATATGCGTCAATTAGCAGTGCTTAAACGCTGCACCGAAATTGTGATGGAGTTGCAATATGGTGCATTAAGTAACAAACAACAGCAGCGCTATCAGCGGCTGAGTGAACGTTTCAGTGACCTGATCAGAGATGCAGAGATTGCATAACCTGAGTCAGGTGGCTAAAATTCCGCGTTTCTTTGGTTCGGGAATCTATGAAGTCTCATAAAATTCTACAGGCCCCCATTCCCATGCGTTGGGTAGGCCCCCTGAAAATCACCGGCCAGACTCTGGATGAAAAAATCAGTGTGCCGCTGGCAACCTATGAAACCCCTCTGTGGCATTCGGTGGGTCGCGGCGCGCGCGTGTCCGTGCTGACCGACGGCATACTCACTACGGTCATAGATGAGCGTATGACCCGCTCTATTCTTCTGGAAGCCGATAATGCCATGGTTGCGCACCAGGCGTTACAGTCTCTGTTGCAGCGTAAGCCGGAGATGAATCAGGTGGTTACCACCACCAGTCGTTTTGCTCAGTTGATTGATATGCATAGTCAGATAGTCGGTAATCTCATCTATCTGCGCCTTGAATTCACCACCGGCGATGCCTCAGGCCACAACATGGTGACCAATGCCGCTGACCGTCTAATTCCCTGGATCCTGCAACATTATCCAATGCTGCGTTACGCATCTATTTCTGCCAACTATTGCTCTGATAAAAAAGCCACAGCCGTTAATGGCATTCTGGGTCGGGGCAAGTATGTCGTTAGTGAAATACTGATCTCAAGAGAACTGTGTGAGCGTAAGCTGAATACCACACCGGAAAAGGTCGTGGAGCTGAATGTGCGCAAAAACCTCATAGGAACCTTGATAGCAGGCGGAATACGCAGCGCCAATGCCCATTATGCCAACATGCTTCTGGGCTTTTATCTGGCGACCGGACAGGATGCGGCCAATATCATTGAAGGGTCTCAGGGCGTAGTGCATGCCGAGGTGCGAGGGGATGCACTGTATTTTTCCTGCACCTTGCCTAATCTGATCGTGGGTAGTGTTGGTAACGGTAAAGGAATCGATTTTGTGGAAGAAAATCTGCGCAAGCTGGGTTGTCGTGAAGACCGTGTGGCGGGTGAAAACGCACGTCGTTTAGCGGCTATTTGTGCAGCTACTGTGCTTTGTGGCGAATTGTCGCTGCTGAGTGCGCAGACCAATCCAGGTGAGTTGATGGAAGCGCATATCCGGCTGGAACGTCCATGAGTGATCAGACCAACGCACGTAAAATTGAACATATCCGTGCCATTGAGCAAGACGCACTGACTGATCGGCAGGGTAATTGGTTTGATCGTATCCGTTTGACACACAGAGCCTTGCCCGAACTAGCCCTTAACCAAATTGATAGCAGTTGTCATTTTTTGGGAAAAAGCCTGAGCTTTCCATTATTGATCTCCTCGATGACGGGTGGTGATCATGAACTGGTGCGTTGTATAAACCAGAATTTGGCAGAGGCGGCTGAACGTTGCCAGGTTGCGATGGGGGTGGGTTCACAGCGGGTTATGTTTAGCTCGCCTGAAGCGCGTGAGAGTTTTGCGCTGCGTCGTTTCGCGCCGACGACTGTGCTTATTGCCAATATTGGTGCTGTACAGCTCAATTATGGCATGACCCACACGCAGATACAGCAAGCCATTAATGTGCTGGAAGCGGATGCCCTGTTTCTGCACCTGAATCCCTTGCAAGAGGCCGTTCAACCTGAAGGGGATACCAACTTCAGCGGTTTGACTGAGTCAATTGGCCTGTTACAGTCGCGCTTACAGGTTCCCATCATTCTTAAAGAGGTCGGTGCGGGCCTGTCCTGTGCCGATATTCAGGCGGGTCTGGAACAAAAAATCCGTTTTTTTGATCTGGCTGGTTCCGGCGGCACTTCCTGGAGTCGCATAGAGCATCATCGTCGACTCGATCCGGATGCCGATATTGGTCTCAAATTTCAGGACTGGGGGCTGCCGACGCCACTTGCATTGCGTCAGGCTGAACCCTTTCTGGACAGCGCAACACTGATTGCCAGTGGTGGTATCAGAGATGGGATTGATATGGTGAAATCTGTTATACTCGGCGCCTCGCTTTGTGGGGTGGCAGCGCCCCTGTTGCAGCCTGCGATGGAATCGGCTGATGCCGTCGTCGCAGCTATTCAAAAATTGCGTCGTGAATATGTTACAGCGATGTTTCTGCTCGGTATTCCGAATACTGCTGCACTGTTCAGGAACAAAGCGCTTATTGTCGAAGAGCGTTAAGGAACGAAGCCGACTATGTCAGTAGGTATAGACGAAATCAGTTTTTATACGTCCAGCTATTTTCTGGATTTGAGGGCGTTGGCTGAAAAACAGCAGACTGATCCTGAGAAGTACTATGCCGGTATCGGTCAGGAAAAGATGGGCATGGCCGCACCGGATGAAGATATTGTCACCATGGCGGCCAATGCCGCGTTGCCTATTATTGACCGTATTGGACCAGATGCGGTGGACACTCTGCTATTTGCCACTGAAACCGGTATAGATCAGTCAAAATCGGCGGGTGTTTATGTGCACCGTTTACTCGGTATGCAGGCTAACTGCCGTGTTGTTGAGCTTAAACAGGCTTGTTACAGTGCCACGGCGGCCCTGCAAATGGCCTGTGCGTTGGTTGCACGTCGTCCGCAAAGCAAAGTGTTAGTCATCGCTTCCGATATTGCCCGTTATGATCTGAATACACCGGGTGAAGCCACTCAAGGCTGTGGTGCGGTCGCTATGCTGATTACACACAATCCACGTATTCTCAGTGTGTCGGCGGATGTGGGTAACTATACCGACGACGTGATGGACTTCTGGCGCCCCAACTACCGCAATACGGCACTGGTTGATGGCAAGTACTCCACTAAAATTTATCTACGGGCACTGAAAAAAACCTGGGAGAATTTTACCGCCGTCAGTCCCTTGCAGTTCAATGACTTAAGCTATTTTTGCTACCATTTGCCTTTCAGTCGTATGGCGCAAAAAGCGCATCAGCATTTGGCCAAGCTGAATCGTTGTGCGTTAACAGCCGAGCAGATCGAACTGCAGATAGCCGATACCCTGCGTTACAATCAGGCCATAGGTAACAGTTACACAGCCTCTATCTACATTGGTCTGTGTTCGCTGCTGGATAATCTTCAGGACGATCTCAGTGGCAAAAATATCGCTTTTTTCAGCTATGGTTCTGGCTGTGTGGCGGAGTTTTTTGTCGGTCAGATTCAGCCGGGCTATCGGGAGTGTCTGCATACTGAGCGACATCAGGCTATGCTGGCGCAGCGTCAGGAAGTTGATTATGACGAATACCTGTCGTTGTATCATTACGCTGATCCACAGCAGGGTGAAAGTGTGGAAATGCCTCACTCCACCAAGGGGCAGTTTCGCTTGGCTGCTATCACGCAACATAAGCGTGAATATATTCCCTGCTGATGCGTGCCGCTACTGCACCCGGTAAAGTCATCCTTACAGGAGAGCATGCCGTGGTGCATGGTGTGCCGGCCATCGCCATGGCGGTTAATCGCCATATCCATGCGCTGCTGCTTGAAGACGATAGCGGTGTGCTGCGTTGGAAAGATCCTTTCAGTGGTCGGCTGATCAGTTATAACCATACACAACTCCAGCAACGTTCTGAGCTATTGGCACTGCGCTATGAGTCCTGGCAGCAGGGACATATACCGGTTAATACTATCCTGCCATCACCCGCTGATTTACTGGTGTATAGCGTTGTTCAGGCTTTGCAGGGTAGCGTCTTGCCTGGTGGTGATCTGACCTGGCGTTCTGACTTGCCCATCGGTGCAGGTATGGGCTCTTCCGCGGCGTTTATTGCCGTACTTCTGCGTTTATTTTCCCCTACTGTGCTGCCTGCTGAAGAACTTATGCACCAGGTACACTTCTGTGAACGTTTGCAGCATGGCAAAGGCAGTTATATAGATGCTGCTACTGTCAGCTTCGGTGGATGTATCCAGGTGCAGGGTGGGGGCTACAAACCCTTGGCATCAGCCGCGCTTGGTAGCGGTTGGTATTGGATCTTTACCGGAACTCCCCTGTCGACAACCGGTGAGTGTGTCGACAAAGTACGACATGCATTCACTGGCTCAGATATCTGGCAGGCCTTTACCGCTATAGCGCAGCAATGGCATCAGGCGATAGATCATCAGCGTGCGCTGCTGGTACGTGAAAATCATCGCTTATTATGCCAACTGGGTGTTGTGCCTCGCAGGATACAAGGCTTGATTCAACAGATTGAAGGGCTGGGTGGTGCAGCGAAGATTTCCGGCGCTGGCAGTATTCGGGGAGAGCCGGCTGGCCTGCTGCTGGCCTGGTTGCCAGACTGTGACCCGGCGGCATTAAATTTACCAGAGTCGATGCGCTGGGGGGTATTGGAGCAGGAGGAAAAGGGTGCCATTAGTTTCCGGCTTTAAGGTCTCAGCCCCAGGCAGCACCATGCTTATGGGTGAACATGCTGTTTTACAGGGTGAGGTGGCGCTGGTGTGTGCCGTTGATGCACGTATTGAAGTGACATTACAGCCTCGCTCTGATCGACAGGTGCACATAGACAGCAGCTTATGTCAGTATCAGGCTGACCTTGATAAGCTCACACCGCAACCAGCACTCAGCTTTGTACTGGCTGCCGTGTTAGCCTACCGTAAGCAGCTACCATCGGGTTTTGATCTGATCATTGAGTCAGGTTTTTCCTCCACGGTCGGACTGGGTTCGTCGGCGGCGGTTACGGCTGCCATGGTTGTAGCGCTGGAGCATTTCGCGGCTATTGAATCCACACCTTTGGAGCGCTTTCACAGTGGTTTGCGGATTATTCATTCGGTGCAGGAAGGGCGAGGCTCTGGTGCCGATCTTGCAGCCAGTCTGACTGGCGGTATAGTGTGCTTCTCTCCATCACCCTTGTTGATCGAACCCCTGCAGTGCCTGATGGGTTAATCCTGTCGCTGTTTTACTCTGGTTACAAAATGAAAACTCCTGAAGTGCTGCGCTATGTCGAAGCTCGCTGGCAGCAGGAACCTCAATTGCTTCAGCAGCTCTACCGCATAATGGGTGAAACCAGTCTGGCAGCGGCACAGGCACTGAAAGCCGCCGATCTGACAACATTGGGGCGGCTTATGCATGTCTATCAGGGCTGATGGATGCATTGGGTGTTAATGATGCCACGCTGGCAAAAATGCTCGCCGAGCTGCGTCAGGATCCAGCCGTGCTGGGAGCCAAAATATCCGGTTCAGGACTGGGTGACTGTGTGCTGACGTTAGGCACAAGCACACCGAAAAGCTTACCGGTGTTCATTCAGTTTTCCATTTCACCAGCCGATCAAGGCGCTGTATTGTTACAGCAAGATTAGCCTTTAGCAGTTCTGTCTCCCTCTTAGTCCAAAGGTGACTGGTCAGATGATCCAGATCAGTCCATCATCCGGTTCTGCTCGCTTCTTGATACTAAATATGTTTAATTTAGAGCATTAGATCTACGGATTATATGTAATGCCCAGTGATAATAATTTTAAAACACACTATCTCAAGAAGGAACTCTACGAGAAACTGCGCCAAAGTGATGAGTTGTTTGATTTTATCCAGCAAACCTCGCTTGATGGACTCTGGTACTGGGACATACAGCAGCCCGAGCATGAATGGATGAGTGAGCGTTTCTGGCAAATACTGGGATACGATCCGGCTGAAATGCCGCATAGCTCAGACGCCTGGCAGGCACTGGTAGATAAAGATGATCTGGCGATTGCGCAGCAGGCCATACAACGGCATCTGGAAAACCCGGATGAAACGTTCGATCAGATTTTGCGTTATCGCCACAAAAATGGCTCTACTGTCTGGATACGCTGTCGCGGGGTGATGATTCGGGATGCGGATGCTACTCCAATACGTATGTTGGGTACTCACAATGATGTGACTCAACTGAAGCAAACCGAACTGTCTTTGCGTGAACAGCATAAAGCCTTGCATGCCTCCAATGCAGAACTGGAGCAGTTTGCTTATGTGACCTCCCATGATCTGCGTCAACCCTTACGGATGATCAAAAGCTATCTGCAACTACTGGAACGACGCTTAGGGGATGATCTCAGCGATGATAACCGGCAGATGTTAGACTTTGCTGTTGATGGTGCTGAGCGTTTGGATGAAATGATGGTGTCTTTGCTGGAATACTCGCGTGTGGGACGGATTAACCAATCCATGCAGACCGTGGATCTTAAGCACTGCTTTGATGAAGCCTGCCGCTTTTTACACTCAGAAATTCTTGCCAGTGGCGCACAGATAGATATACCTGAAAGTGCCTGGCCCGTGATCACTGCCAATGCGGATGAGCTGACGCGACTGTTTCAAAACCTGCTAGCCAACGCGATCAAATATGCCAAACCCAGGCAAGCACCACAGATTTGCATAACCTTTACACGTACAATATCAGGCTGGCAATGCGCTCTGACTGATCAGGGTATAGGCATAGATCCAGCGCAGTTTGAGCGGCTGTTTAAAGTGTTTCAGCGTTTACAGCATCGTAACGTTTATCCAGGTCAGGGCGTTGGCTTAGCACTGTGTAAAAAAATAGTACAGCGTCATGGCGGACGTATCTGGGTGACCTCGGACGGTGAAGGTCAGGGTGCTACGTTTTACTTCAGTTTGCCCGAAACAGCCGCAGATGAGCGGCTAGCGGATACGTCATGCGTAGACTAAAGCAGAGCATACTGGGCTGGGTAATAGTGTTGTTTGCCTTGAGCTCTCAGGCAGATGACCATCCTGATGCCAGCCTGTATGAGTTCTTCCAGCGCCATGATTCAGTCATGTTATTGATTGATCCGTCGACCGGTGAGATAAACGATGTCAACCCGGCCGCAGAAGCTTTTTATGGCTACAGCCGTGATACATTGCAGACGCTCTCCATTCATTCATTGAATACACTGACCCCGGCACAGGTGGCTGAAGAGATGCAGATGGCGGCCAGACAAGGGCGTAACTACTTTGTGTTTCGTCATGTACTGGCCGATGGCGATATACGCACTGTAGAAGTGCGTAGTCATCCCTATCAGTTTGATGGCAGGTACGCTTGCTGTCGGTAATCAATGATATCACTCCGGGACGCCATGCTGATCAGGCAATCTGGCACTATCAGGAGCGTTTGGAAGAGATGGTTGATCTGCAGCTGCAAGCGCTGGAGCTAGAAAAAGCCAGCCGTCAGCGCCTATTATTTACGGCAGTCATTTTGCAGATGTTGGCTATTCTCTTGTTGATCTGGTTGTCTCTCAGGCTGTTTCGTTCGCAGAAAGAACGTACCTATCTGCTACGTCAGCAAGAAAAATATAACCGGGAGTTGCTGCGTCTGAATGAAATCATGGCGCATCATTTCCAGGAACCGGCACGTCGTCTGGTGAGTTTTGCCCAGCGTTTGTATCAAAAAGGCTTGGTCGAGACAGATCAGGATGTGCGAGTCTCAGTCGATTTTATCCATCAGCAGGCGTTGCGTTTAAGTTATTTAGTGCGCGATATTCAGCGCTATCTGGCACTGGATCAGGTCGATCCGCCATCTCGACTCATCGAGCTATCGGCAATTATTGAGCAACAGATGCGTGAAGCAGAATTCAGTGATCGCCTGATCAACGTCAGTGTCGAGCTGAACTTTGCTGTCGCCAAAGTATATTTTCCGAAAAGCTATATGCAACAAATTTTCAGAATATTACTGGATAACAGTCTGAATAATGCCTGTGCAGATAAACCGTTACAGATTGAGGTGAAATCCCTGAAGCAGGCTGGCTATACACTGATTCAGTTTATCGACAATGGTCGCGGTATTGAGCCAGAATACCGCGAACAGATATTTGAAATGTTTTCCCGTATCGTTAATGATCCAGACTTAGGTTCTGGTACAAGTACCGGCATGGGTCTGACAGTGTTACGTAAAATGGTGGAAAAAAAAGGTGGCTGGGTGCATGTCTATGATGGCATGGAGACTGGCTTGATGATTGAGTTTTCAATACCGGATCCAACTCTATGATAGACTCTGACTCGCTGTTCCGTGTACTGCTGATTGAAGATGAGCCTGCCGATGCACACCTGATTCGTCTCGCCTTTGAAGAAAACAAAGTACTGGTTAACCTGAGCCATGTGAAGGATGGTGTTGAAGCATTCAGTTTTTTGCGGCGTGAGTCCGGCTATGCCGATGAAGTGCAGCCAGATCTGATTCTCCTGGATCTGAATATGCCGCGCATGAGTGGTCGGCAGTTTTTGGAAAAAATAAAGCAGGATGGCGCTCTGCGTCATATTCCTGTGGTGGTTTTGACCACTTCAGATTCTGAGAGTGATATCCTCACGTCCTATAACCTGGGCGCCGCAGGCTATGTTGTCAAACCGGTCGATATTGATGATTTTATTCGTCAGGTGCAAACGCTTGAAGACTACTGGGTTGCACTGGTGCGCCATCCGCAAAAGCAAGGTTGAGATTTTCCTGATTAGGTACGAGTTTGTATGAAACAAGCAGTGGTAGACGCTGAAAGTCCAGTGCCATTAATACTGGTGATAGAAGATGAGCCGGGAGATGCACAGCTTATCAGACTGCAGCTTGAAGAGCAGGGCGCCCAAGCCTATCAAATCGTGTTGGCCGTATCACTGAAAGATGCCGAGACGCAGGTCAAGCAGCACAAGTTGGTGCCGAATGCGATCCTGCTTGATCTTAACCTGCCGGACTCGACCGGTGTCGCCACTGTTCGGCGATGCTATCAGCTGTTTCCGGATGTGCCAGTAGTGGTATTGACCGGTTTGGATGATCAGGCGGCTACAGAAGCGGCAATTGAAGCCGGTGCGGAAGATTATCTGAGTAAGGGCTCAGAAGGGCGTTGGATTCGTAAAGCGATCCGCTATGCAATCCTCCGGCATGAACGCGATGCATCCGAGCGTCTGGCCATGGCTGTATTCCGGCATGCACGTGAAGCGATCATGATCACTGATGCCGAGCAACAGATTCTCCAGGTGAATGCCGCCTTTAGTGAGATCACTGGCTATAGTGCTGATGATGTGATCGGGTGTACACCTGCGATTCTTAACTCGGGTCACCATAGTGCCGATTTTTTTGATCAGATGTTTGCTACTTTGGCTTCAAAGGGGAGTTGGGAAGGTGAAATATGGAACCGCCGCAAAGATGGCAGTCTGGTGGTTGAAACTATGAATATCAGTGCTGTGCATGATGCATTGGGGCAGGTCGTGCAGTATGTGGCGTTGTTCTCCGATATTACCCAGAAAAAAGCGGCACAGGACAAGGTTAACTATCTGGCTTACCATGATGCTCTGACCAATCTGCCCAATCGCACCCTGTTTATGGACCGCTTTCAGCAGGCACTGGTGTCTGTAAGGCGCACCCAAAGCCCCTTGACGCTGGCTTTTCTGGATCTGGATGGCTTTAAAGCTGTTAATGATACCCACGGACATGCGGCGGGTGACTTTTTATTAGAAGCGCTGTCTGAGAAAATGAAGGCTTGCTTGCGCGAAGATGATACCTTAGCGCGCTTGGGTGGTGATGAGTTTTTATTACTGCTGCAGGGGCAAGTGGATCAGCAGTCCACGGAGCAGGTACTGCAACGTTTGGTGGCCACAGCGCGTGAACCAATAGACTGGTGTGGTATTGCCCTGGAAGTCACGGTGAGTATTGGTGCGTGCTTTATTCGCGGACAGCCACTGAAAAAGCCGGAAGACTATATTATTGCAGCAGATGCCGCCATGTACCTTGCCAAGGAGCAGGGTAAAAATCGCTACTGCTTCACCAACAATATCTGAGGACTACATGGATAAACGTGCCACCCTGGCTGGCTGGTTAGCGCCTGGCGTAATAACCACAGCGTCAGACGAACATTTTGCACCCAGTAATATCGCCTTGTGTAAATACTGGGGAAAGCGTGATCAGCAGTTAAATCTGCCGGTTAATGCATCCTTGTCTGTGTCGCTGGGCCATCTGGGCACACATACCCGTTTGGTACCGATTGACTATTCAGCTGATGAAATCTGGCTCAATGGCGAAAAACTTGTGCCTTCAGCGCCTTTTTGCCAGCGTATCAGTGCTTTTTTGGATCTGTTTCGTGACGCGGAACAAAATCATTTCCGTGTCACCACCCGTAATTCCATTCCAACAGCCGCCGGACTGGCCTCATCGGCTTCGGGCTTTGCCGCCCTCGCTCAGGCGGTTAATGATAGTTTTGGCCTGCAGCTCAGTAAAGAACAGTTATCAGTTGTGGCGCGTCTTGGCAGTGGCAGTGCCTGCCGGTCTATATACTCTGGTTTTGTTGAGTGGCAAATGGGGCAGCGGATGATGGCCGCGACAGCCATGCTATTGCCATGCAAAGTGATTGGCCGGGTTTGTGTATCGGTCTGATCAAGGTCGATGCTTCTGTTAAAGCCACAGATTCACGCAGTGGTATGCAGCGTACTGTGGAAACAGCGCATCTTTATCAGAGCTGGCCGTTACAGGCGGCAGCTGATCTGCAGTTACTGAAGCAGGCTATCGCCGAGCAGAATTTTGAAAGTCTGGGCCGTACAGCTGAACACAATGCCCTGTCGATGCATGCCACCATGCTGGCATCCTGGCCACCGCTGGTGTACTGGCAGCCGGATTCACTGAAAATGATGCATAAAATCTGGAAACTGCGTCAGGATGGCCTGCCTATTTATTTCACCATGGATGCCGGACCGAATCTGAAGTTGCTGTTTGAGTCGGGCACACTGGCTGAGGTGATGCGCCAGTTCCCGGATATGGAAGTGATCCAGCCATTTGGTGATGTCTGATGTCCTACAGGGTTTTCCATTAACCCGCCATCAGCGCGATACATCTGAAGGTATTGAGTTAAGTTACTGGCTGGTGTCTGCGCAGGGTGCAAAACTCGTCAGCCTGCCGGGTCAGGAAGCGGTATTATTTGTGCGTCAGCAGGATCAGGCCGCGATAGCGCAACAGCTACAGGGTTTGAATGGCTGGCGCTGGCAAAGTCTGGCACTGAAAAACCTCCTGGAACAACCGGTGGCCGCACTCTACTGCCGTACACTGGCCAGTTGGCACACAGTGATTGAGCGTCTGAAAGCTTCGGGTATCGCCATGATGGAAGAAGATATCCGTCCGGCCGACAGGTATTTAATGGAGCGCTTTATTTTTGCCGGAGCCGCCTGGACCGAAGCAGGAGCCAAAAGCCGTCTGACTCCCATCGATATTAAGCCAGTCTTCCGGGTATTGTCGCTGGATATTGAAACCACCATGAAAGCCGATCGTATTCTGTCCATTGCCTTGCAGTCGGAGGGGTACGAGCGCGTGATGATGGTGGGGTCGGAATTGGCGCCAGAAATGGGGCCGAAAAAGTCGCATCCCCTTATTACCTACTGTGCAGATGAAAAGCGCCTGTTGCAGCAATTTGTCGCTGCAGTTCAGGAGTTCGATGCGGATATTCTGATTGGCTGGAATGTTATCGGCTTTGATCTGCGGGTTTTGCAACGTCGGGCTGAAGCGTTAGGGGTACGCATGCAACTGGGGCGTGACCGTCAGGTGCTGCGCGTAGGCAGTTATGGCCAAAACCGCCACTATGCGCGCCTGGCGGGTCGGGTGGTGCTGGATGGTATCGATACCCTGAAAGGCGCAACCTGGCAGTTCGAGCGCTACAATCTGGAGTTTGTCGCCCAGGCGCTACTGGGTCGCGGTAAAGCGATCGATTCAGTCAATGACCGTGGCCAGGAAATTCAGCGCCTGTTTGCTGAAGATCAATCAGCCTGGCACACTACAATCTTGAAGATTGCCGTCTGGTCAGCGAAATCTTTGCCAAAGCCGGGTTGATTGATTACCTGACAGAACGTACCCGCCTGACCGGCTTGGCGCTGGACAAGGTAGGGGGTTCTTCACAGGCGTTTGATAATCTCTATCTGCCCACACTGCATCGCGCCGGTTTTGTTGCCCCCGAATATGCCTCAGGGCAAACCGGCGACCATGTACCCGGTGGTCATGTGATGGAATCTGTGCCTGGCTTGTATCGCAATGTACTGGTGTTGGATTTCAAAAGCCTGTACCCCAGCATTATTCGTACCTTCCAGATTGACCCGCTAGGACTTACCCTTGGGCTAAGGCAGCAAGATGCTGGAGAGAATCACACCGTACCGGGATTTTTAGGCGCGCTATTCAGTCGTGATCAAGCGATACTGCCAGGTATTATTGAGCACCTCTGGCAGGCCCGTGACCAGGCCAAGCAAGACGGTAATGCGGCGCTGTCACAAGCGATCAAAATCCAAATGAATGCCTGTTATGGTGTGCTGGGTTCCGATGTATGCCGTTTTTATGACCAGCGTTTGTCTGCCTCTATCACTATGCGTGGCCATGAGATACTCACCGAAACCGCTGTCCAGATCGAAGCCGAGTTTGGTTTCAAGGTGATTTATGGTGATACAGATTCAGTATTTGTCTGGCTGGGCAACGACTTGTCGGTCCAGCAAGCTGATGCTCAGGGGCCCAAATTAGCCGGGGCATTAAATCACTGGTGGCAGGAGAGGATACAGAAGACCTATGGACTGACTTCGGCATTGGAGTTGCAGTATGAAGCCTGTTATCTGCGCTTTCTGATGCCGCGTATGCGTGATTCGGAACTGGGCAGTAAAAAGCGCTATGCCGGACTCAGGCAGGCGCCAGATGGCAGTAGTACACTGGTATTTAAGGGCCTGGAGCAGGTACGTAGTGACTGGACGCGTCTGGCTAAAGATTTCCAGCAGACCCTGTTTGCGCAGATTTTTGCCGATCAACCTGCGAAGCGCTGATTCAATCCCGTGTGGCGGAATTGCTCGCGGGTGAACGTGATGCTGAACTGGTTTATCATCGGCGCTTGCGTCGCCCGCTGGACAGTTATCAGCGCAATGTACCACCGCATGTGCGGGCGGCGCGGCAATTGTGTCAGTGGTACCGTGATCAGGGCTTGCCCGCACCCCTGCAACAGGGTGATACCATCACTTATGTAATGAGCGTGAATGGCCCGGAAGCCGCTGAAATACAGACCTCCGCCATCGACTATCAACACTACATTGATAAACAGTTGCGCCCTGTTGCCGACAGCATTCTACCCTTTGTCGGTTTACAATTTGATGATCTGACCCGGCCGCAGCTACCCTTATTCTAAGGCTGATAAAAACACTATTCTCACAGGGCGATTACACGCTACAATTGCCAAACCTGTTCAGGATCGTTCACTATCATCTAGTCTGTAATATACGCATCAGTGATCACTGATAAACTTAAACCCAGTTGCTTGAATCCTTAAAGCCTATCAGATCGCCGACGGCGGAGCCCCAGTATGAAAATTGCTATTCTTTCGCGAAACCCCAAACTTTACTCTACTCGTCGTCTGGTCGAAGCGGCTAAAAATCGTGGACATGAAGTACGGGTGATCGATGCCTTGCGTTGCTATATGAACATCGCCTCACACAACCCGCAGATTCACTACCGTGGTGAAGTGCTGGAAAACTTTGATGCAGTCATTCCGCGTATCGGTGCATCGATTACCTTCTACGGTACCGCCGTACTGCGTCAGTTTGAAATGATGAATGTCTATCCGTTGAATGAATCGGTGGCTATTTCCCGTTCACGCGACAAGCTGCGCAGTTTGCAGCTGTTGTCACGCCGGGGTATAGGCTTGCCAGTGACCAGCTTTGCCCACTCTCCTGATGATATAGAAGACCTGCTCGGTATTGTCGGTGGCGCACCGGCGGTGATCAAGCTGCTCGAAGGCACTCAGGGCGTTGGCGTGGTCTTGGCAGAAACCAATCAAGCCGCTGAGAGCGTTATCCAGGCGTTTATGGGACTGAAACAGCATATTCTGGTGCAGGAGTTTATCAAGGAAGCCAAAGGCGCTGATATCCGTGCCTTTGTTGTCGGTGGCAAAGTGGTCGCGGCAATGAAGCGTCAGGCCAAAGAGGGTGAGTTCCGTTCCAACCTGCACCGCGGCGGCTCGGCGGTACTTTGTCGTATAACACCAGAAGAACGCACAACGGCGCTTCGTGCCGCCAAAGTTATGGGGCTGAATGTCTGTGGTGTTGACCTGTTACGCTCCAATCATGCTCTGTGGTGATGGAAGTGAATTCCTCGCCGGGACTGGAAGGCATTGAAGCGGCATCCGGTAAGGATATTGCTGATCAGATAATTGATTTTATTGAAAAAAATGCAAAACCTAACCGCACCCAGACCAAAGGGCAGGGGTAAGCATGGGCGCAGGCTTCAAACCCAATCAGCCGATCACTGTTGGTGGTGAAACGCTGCAACCGGGTGAGCGACGCACGGTCGATCTGGAAGTGGGTAAACTCTACACCCATACCGAGGCGATTATGCCGGTACAGGTGATCTGCGGCCGCCAGACAGGTCCCGTGCTGTTTATCTGTGCCGCCCTGCATGGTGATGAGATCAACGGTGTAGAAATTATCCGCCGTCTGCTACGTCTTCCAGCCCTGCGGCGCATGAAAGGCACACTGATGGCCGTGCCGGTCGTCAACCTGTATGGCTTTATCAACCAGAGCCGTTATCTGCCCGATCGACGCGATCTGAACCGCAGCTTTCCCGGTTCGGCCAAAGGTTCCCTGGCGGCACGCACCGCACGCCTGTTTATGAATGAAGTGGTAAGCAAGGCCACCCATGGCATCGACCTGCACACAGGCGCTATCAACCGCTCCAACCTGCCACAGATTCGCGCCAACCTGGACGACCCTGAAACCCTGGCACTGGCCAAAGCCTTCGCCACCCCGGTGATTCTCAATGCTCCCTTACGTGAGGGTTCACTACGCCAGACCGCCTACGAGAAAAAAACGCCGATGCTGGTGTACGAAGCCGGTGAAGCACTACGTTTTGATGAGGTCTCCATCCGTGGTGGTGTGAATGGCATTCTGAGTGTGATGCGTGCATTAGAGATGCTACCCAAGTCGCGCAAAGCTGGCTTTAAAGAGCCCTTAGTGGCCCGCTCGAGTAGCTGGGTGCGGGCACCGCAAAGCGGTATCTTTCGTGCCAATGTCAAAGAGGGTGAAAGGGTCACTAAGGATCAGACGCTACTGGGTATCGTCGCTGATCCTTTTGGCGAGTCGGAAGAAGAGATCTGGTCACCCTTAAGCGGCATCGTGATAGGGCTGTTGAAACTGCCACTGGTGAATGAAGCGATGCCCTTATTCACATCGCTCAGTTTCATCGTACTGATCTGGTAGCGGATCGGGTGGAAAGCTATCAGGAAGCGCTGGTTGCGGAAGATCATCCATTTGCGGATCAGCTTTAAAGGATTCGGGGTTAGGGCTAGCAGGGCTTTTTTAGTAGGGCTTAGGGCTTTATAGGGCTAGGTAGAGGGCTAGGGCTAATGGGATCGGATCTGTCTGACACGCCATAAACCCATCCCTGGGGGCTCCAGCGCGCCATCCCTGGCGCACAGGGTCAGCCAGCTCCAATCCCATCAGCCTCTCAAACTTGGGTGCCAGCGTAAAGTCTAAAACCCCCAAGCCTTCTGGAGTCGGTATAAACGATGACCTTTACTGTCGTGCAGCAATCCGTATGCGATTGAATTTGGCACAGGGATTTGAGCAGGGTGGTGGTATCGCTTTGGGGTGACCCTCTGCCGCCCGGACGGCGGCAGTGGAGCGGTCAGGATGACGAAAAGCGTGTATGGACTCCTCCTCTTTTGCAAGCACTTTGTTTGATCGAAGCCAAGGTACGACTGCCTACGTGTATCCGGTCTCAT
>NZ_JRLB01000035.1 GCF_000764495.1 Nitrincola sp. A-D6 | reverse complement strand
CCTGCAGCTCTGCAGGTAAAGGGGGTGGTATGCACATGACGGGAATATTTTTGCAGCATTCTGGTCAGTGCTTGAACATCCAGGGCCATTCCCAGGCTGGCAACACCTTTGCCACTTCCAAGGCCTGGCACAGTGGTCGTCAGACTACTCATGTCGGCTGCCAGCTCAGAGCTGGTGGCAAGACGTAGGCTACCAGATATGCGTTGGCTATCTAGCTCATGTATACCCATAACCAGGGCCGGAAAAAGGCTGGTTAAGCGGTTAATATCATCCCGGCAGGCTTCAAAGTCTGCTGGGTTGGTTTCATCCAATTGCAACAGCGCCTGACTGGCAGGATGTTGAGGTGAAATAAATTCACTGACCAAGCCCTTCGACGAGATGCGACCACTACCATAAGGGGAGTAGTGATAGCGTTGTTCCAATTGCAGCAGTTCGCCACTTTCAAGCAGGCTGATCAGTGGTGGTGTAATACCGAATAACTGCTCAACCACTTCGTCACCAGCATTGGAGGGCAGCAGGCCAATAATGACCTGGTCATCACGAATAGTGATCAGCGTCTGCAGCATCTGTTCTGCTGGGGTATGCCAGTAATCTGTATCACCCAGTTTTGCTTCGTGTAATTCAACTTTCATGTCACTGATCAGGCCTTCAAAAAAAGCGCGGAACAGTTCTTCATCATGCAGTTCCATACGGGCGGCAGGTAACAGGCCAAGGCCATAAACAGCTGAGCGCGCATTTGGCATTAGACCGATCTGATGATAGTCCTCCAATGTTTCCACATTTTCAAAGGCTTTCAACACGGAAATCATGACGCCCAGAAACGCCTGCATTCCTGGCTCATCAGTGGTGGCTTGTAGCTGTTCGAGTTCAGCCAACTGACTATCCAGCTCTTCCATTGTACCGAGCTTTTCCACCAGTGCCATTGAATCCTCTTCAGACATACGCTCGCGACTGGCAAAAAAGTAAGGTGTTTCAGCGGGTATCTGGCTTAAGAGCTTATCCTGAACGACGGAAGGGGCAGTTTCCGTCTGCTGGTCACTCTCTGGCTCGTCACTACCACAGCCACTAAGTAGTGTGACACTAAGTAGCGCTGTTGTGGCTAATATCGATAATTTTGTTTTCATCTGAGGTCTTCCTATGATCCTGTCCGTCGGTTCGTGTTAAAGAGGCTAAGTAAATCATCTATAAGCATATCTGGCAATCAATGTTACTTAACAGGGTCCAGAAAAGGACTCAGTATGACCCCTTTTCTGTTTTCTGGCTTCCAAATTCTGGACAAGCCTTATTCATTCACGGATTATGCGGGCTGATTCAATCTTGGAGTGAGTTGGGTGCTATGACGATTCTGTTATCGATCAGCTTTAAGTTTATTTTTCTGTTTGCGCCGTTTTTTGTGGTGTCTATGTTTTTGTCACTTACCCGTACAGACACGCGTAAAACGCGACAGTCGATAGCAAACAGAGCCGTATTTGCAGCTTTGTGTATCAGTTTGATTCTGCTGTTTTTCGGATCACCGTTGTTTGATGTACTGGGGATTACTCTGGATTCATTTCGTATTGGCGCCGGTGTTCTGCTGTTCCTGTCTGCTGTGAGCCTGGTACGTGATGGTGTTCGTGCCAATGCTGAGGTACCTCAGGAAGATCGTGATGATATTACCGTGGTTCCATTGGCTATTCCGACCATAGTGGGCCCGGCATCTATCGGTGCTATTTTGGTATATGGTGCTGAGTTACAGGGGCTGGATCTGGTGTTCGGGGTGATTGGGTTATTATTGGCACTGCTGTTTTTGCTGCTGTGCCTGCATCTGGCTTCGTGGCTGGAAAAAATATTGGGCCGTACTGGACTGAATGTGTTGAGTAAAGTGACTGGGCTGATTCTGGCAGCGATGGCATCGCAGATTATACTGACGGGTATCCATGGCTTTATGATGAGTGTGAACTGATTGTTAAGGATTCGTTATGCAGATGGGTGTGTTGGGTGTAGGAGCGTTGGCTGAGGCGCTGATTCGTGGGGTGCAGCAATCAAACTGTCCATTTGAGTGGTGCCTGTCGCCACGATCTACCCAGCGGGTTGCTCAGTTGCAGGCATTACCAGGAGTCTCGGTAGCGACTGATAATCAGAGCGTGGTAGATCAGTGTGGCAGTTTGTTGGTTGGAGTGCGGCCAGCACAACTGGAACAGTTGGCTGCTTCGGTGCACCTGACACCTGAGCATCACCTGATCTGCTTGTCGGCAGGGGTTGAGTTGCAGGCGTTACAGCAGGCATTTTATCCGGCACGTGTGACCCGAATGATGGCGAGTATTGCTGTTCAATACCCGTGCTCCAGCGTGTTTTTGTATCCAGCGGATACGGGGTTATCTGCAACGTTTACTGCAGCAGGTTATGGGGTGCAAAGCTTTGCCACAGAAGTACAGTTTGAGGCCTCAATGTTGAGTGTCTGTGTCAATGCCTGGTGGCTGGAGCAGATTCAGGCACTTGCAGACACTCTGGTGACGCAAACTGGCATGAACCTACCTGAAGCGGTGGCACTCCTGGCGCGAGCACAGCAGGAGTCGGCTGTTTTATTACAGCACCGCCCTGAAATGACACCCGCGGCCTTGGCCCGTGAAATCGGAACCCCCGGTACTTTTACTGCCAGAGGCTTAGATCACTTAAAAACAACGCAGGCCGATCAGCCTTGGGTTGAGATCCTCAGCCAGTTACTAGCCGAACTAAAACGCCCCTTTTAGGTGAACAGGAAGTTGCTGATGAGTTCTTTGCCGCCTTCGGTGGCAAAGGATTCCGGATGGAACTGAATGCCTTGGATGGGGTGGTCTTTGTGGCGTACGCCCATGATCTCGAAATCACCGCCCTGGTGGATCCGGGTGTGGTCTTTGAAGGCGCTAACCGGGAGCTTGCCGACACTGGCAGTAACTTCCAGGCAGGTGGGCAGGCTCTGAGGTTCAGCGATCAATGAATGGTAACGCATGATCTCCAGTTGATCCGGAATCTCGCGGAACATGCCTTCGCCATTGTGATTGATCGGGCTGATTTTGCCATGCATCGGCAGGGCAGCCTTGACCACCTTGCCACCAAATACATGCACGATACCCTGCATGCCGAGACAGACACCAAGTAGTGGAGTCGTGGGTCCGAGTTCACGGATCACGGCAGCACAGATGCCGAAGTAGTGTTCGTCGTCCGGTGAGCCAGGCCCTGGTGAAATAATGATCCGGTCAGGATTGAGTTCGCGCACCTGTTCCAGGGTGATTTGGTCGTTGCGTTTGACCTGTATATCAAAGCTGTCGAGTTGCCCGTGAATCTGTGCGCTGGAAAGAATTTCACCGATATACTGATACAGGTTGTAGGTAAACGAGTCGTAGTTATCGATAATTAAAATGTTCATGCCTGCGACTCCTTTTCACTGACCAGGAAAGGCTCCAGCGCCTTGCGTGTACCGGCAAACTTGCGCCGTATCTCCTCATACTCATCATCCGGATTGGAGTCATAGACATTGCCGCCGCAAGTCTGAACATAGGCTTGATCGCCCTTGGCAAACACGGTGCGAATAGGGATAGCGAAGGTGCAGTCACCATTGAAGGAGAAGTTGCCTACGGCGCCCCCGTAAGGGCCTCGTCCATCAGTTTCCAGTGCATCGATGATTTTCATTGCTTCAATTTTAGGTGCGCCAGTGAGCGTGCCTGCCGGGAAGTTACTCGCCAGCGCTGAGAACATATCTTCTTTTTCGGAAATGATGCCCACGATTTCGCTGGAGATGTGCTGCACATGGCTGAAGCGTTTGATATCCATGAGGCTACGGACTTTGACTGTACCGAAGCGTGCCACCCGGCCTATATCGTTGCGGTGTAAGTCTACAATCATATTGTGCTCAGCGATTTCTTTGGGATCATTCAGCAGTACCCGTGCCAATTGGGTATCTTCCTGCGAGTCCTTACCGCGTCGGGTGGTGCCTGCCAGCGGAAAGGTCTCCATCTCGCCCTGACGCAGACGGAAAAGTAACTCAGGGCTGGCGCCGATCAGTTTCTGGTCAGCAAATTTCAGATAGTACATTTGCGGTGAAGGGTTCACTTCACGCAACTGCTGATAGATGTTTAGGGTGTCGCCTTTCAGGCCGAGGTATTTTTTAAAGCCGACTTCACACTGAAAAATCTTACCGTCGATGATGTCCTGCTTTACTTTCATCACCGCGTTTGCGTGCTCCTCGCGGGACATGGTTTCACCGGTATAGGTGATCGCTAGCGATCCATTGTCTGGACGGGGAGCGTTGATGAGTTCAGTGACCAGATCCATGCGGTTTTCAGCATAGTAAAAATAGATGATCTCACCGGTCATCTTGTCCAGGATCAGGCCATCTTTATACAAACCGAAACGAAAGGCATCAAACCAGTCGCTGGTTTTCAGTTTGAGCGTCGGCTCAAAATAGCTCATGGCATCGTAGCCGAGGTAGCCGGTCAGTCCGCCTGCGTATTTTCGTGAAATAATATTCTGCGGCATGATTTCACGCAGCAGGTAATAGGGGTTGTCACTTTCATAATGCTCACACTGGCCGTCGCGTGATTCGATGGTAAGTTGCCGGCCATTGGCATAAATTAACTGCTCAGGGTCAAAACCGATGATGGAGTAACGGGAGATATGACTGTCTTCACCCAGTGATTCCAGCATAAAGCACACATCAAAGCGCTTTTCGATTTTGCGGAACAGCTCAAAAAAGTCACAGTCGGCGGCCAGAGTGACGTAATGCGGTTTGCGCGGCAGATCAATTTTTGCAGGTCGACGGGTCATGGTGAACTCTTAAAGGTCGCGTTTCAGCGCACGGGCGCCGCGGGATACGGTGGCGATACCCACACCCAGGTCTTCGGCGATCCGACGTTGTGATTCGCCGGCCTGCAGGCGTTTGAGAATCTGCAGGCGTTTGGGGATTTCACTCAACTCGGCTGGCGTCAGCAGGCTTTGCAATAGCTGTAGCAAAGCCTCGCGATCTTCAGCGGCCAACAGCCTGTCTAGTAGCTCTTGAGTGTGGGGGTCTGGTGTATTCATGTACTAGTACGGTATCACGTATAAAGTTGAAGTCAACCCCCTGGCGAGGTGCCTTTATTTGGCGAAGACCTGGCTCATGTCTTTGAAGGTTATCAGTATAACTGACGATAGCGCTGATGCAGAATGGCTACACGTTCGGTATAGGCTTGGGTTTCGGCAAAGGGTGGGATGCCGCCATATTGTTGTACAGCGCCAGGGCCGGCATTATAGGCGGCAGTCGCCAGGCGGGTGTCACCATTGAAGCGTTCCAGCATCCAGCCAGGTATTTGACCCCGCCATAAATGTTTTGGCTGATATCCATCGCATTGGTAACGCCCAGATCAGCCGCTGTGGGTGGCATTAGTTGCATTAACCCTTGTGCGCCTTTGGGGGAACGCGCCTGGGGGTTGAAGGCCGACTCCGCATGAATGACGGCACGAACCAGAGCTGGGTCGACATTGAAACGTTGCGCTTCGCGCTCAATTTCATCTTTATATTGACTGGCAAAGAGGCGGGTGTTGTGCCAGTTAACTGTAGAGCCAGGTTTGCAGGCATAACAATCAAAACGCATGATTTCGAACTGGATACCGGCAGCCGGTCGCTGGTCGGAGAAGGCTATAGTGCCGCCAGGTGTGCGGTAGCTGTAGATATTCTGGCTACGAATCGGTGTTGCTGCACTGCTAGCTGGGCTACCTATATTGGTAAACTCCACCCGGCCATCCGGATGGACAATACGACGTATGCCTGAATCGGCCTGGCTCAGGCTGGTCAGCAGTAGGCTGGTAATCAGACCAACCAGAAGCAGGTAAAGCTTTGCTCGCATAGTGTTTTACCAGAGTATCGAAGTCACTCTATTATGGCACAGCTTTGTCTGAACGGGTAAAGCCTTTCATTTAACGAGGCATTACCCGGACGCTGTTAAGAGACTCCAGTGGTTCTGGCCGTGACAGGTAAAAGCCCTGTACATAATCTACCCCAATCTGACGCAGGATATTCAGTGTTGCGGCATCTTCAACAAACTCGGCAATGGTTTTTAATCCCATAATATGGCCGATATTGTTAATAGAGGCCACCATGGCCTGATCAATCCGGTTATTGGCAAGTTCTTGAATGAAAATACCATCTATTTTTAAGTAGTCGACCGGTAACTGTTTCAGATAGCCAAATGATGACAGGCCACTACCGAAATCATCCAGGGCGAACTGGCAGCCTAACTGCTTTAGCTCGGTAATGAAGCGAGCAGCATTGGCCGGGTCAGCAATAGCAGCGGTTTCAGTGATTTCAAAGCAGATGTTTCTCGGTGGTACACTGTGTTTTTGCAGTTGTTCACGGATCAGTTGCAGACAGTCCTCTCGACCGATGGATGCGCCTGACAGGTTAATGGAGCAGAACACTGGTTGTTTGTTTTGACGAAGCTGATCACCCATCCAGGCCAGGGTATTGCGGATTACCCATTTATCGATCTTGGGCATCAGGCCAAAGCGTTCTGCTGCCGGGATGAACGCGCCAGGGGGGACGAGCTCGCCTTGCTGACTGATCATGCGTGCAAGAATTTCATAATGCGGCATACTGTTGTCACTGTTTTCCAGTGGCACGATGGTTTGGAAATACAGCCGGAAAAGGTCTTTGTCGAGAGCTTCCTGAAGCCGACTCGCCCACTGAATCTGCCCTTGGCGTTCCTGTGCGTCTTTGTCATCCGGCTGAAACAGATGTACCCGGTTACGCCCCAGATCCTTGGCTGTGTAGCAGGCGGCATCAGCATGGCTTAATACCTCATCCAGGCTACCGCAGGCTTCTGTAATACTGACCAGGCCAATGCTGACTCCGACAGAAAACACCTGGCCATCCCAGGAAAAACGAAAAGCAGTGACTGTTTTTCGCAGGGCTTCTGCAATTTCCAGTCCCTTTTCAATTGGGCAGTGGCTGAGCAGTACACCAAACTCATCACCACCCAGTCGTGCCAGGGTATCACTCTGGCGCAGAACGGGCTTTAGCAGGCTTGAAAGCTGCTTTAGCAAAACATCACCAGCTCTGTGCCCACAGGTATCGTTCACCAGTTTGAACTGATCCAGATCCAAATAGCACAGCAGGTGATCGGCTTGTTCTTGGTGAGCTTCATAGATGAGTGATTCCAGCGCTTTTCAAACTCACGCCGGTTGATCAAGCCAGTTAAGGTGTCGTGCACGGCCTGAAAGGTCAGCATCTCCTGGAGGCGGCTGTTCTGGGTGATGTCCTGTAGTGCAATAACCCAGCCCATGCTTTGCCGATTGGTATCCAGCAAAGGGGCGCAGTTCAGCTGTACCTTAAACCCGTCGCCTTGTTTGTTTTTCAGATGGAACAGGCGTTTTTGGCTTGTATTCAGCGTTCTTTCTGATTGCTGCAGACAGAGTGTTGTAACCTTAACCTGAGCCGCTTCATTGTCTTCAATCAGAATAATATCGTCGATAGGCCGCCCGAATGCCTGCTCAGATGTCTGCCCCAGTAGTTCGCTGGCCATGGGGTTAAGGTAGACGGTGTTATGTGCTGCATCACAGGTGATTACCGCTTCAGTAATCGCTTCCAAAGTGACTTGAGCCAGCTCTGAGTGCCGGTGCAGACGGGCTTCCATCTTTTTTCGCTCAGTGATATCCCTGAGCATGGCGCTGTATTGTACGCCTTCATCGGTTGGGCTGGCGGTTGTGGTGACTTCCAGTGTAAATGCACCACCTTGGCTGTCTTTGGCAATAATCTCATAAGGCCCAGGCTGCTGGCTGCTGGCGAGGGTGACAAATAAACGTTCCGGAGGCGTGGCTGAAAAGGTTTGTTGGTTTTGTTCATGGAGTAACACGTCAGTTGGCTGCCCTACCAACTGGTGTGCAGGTAAGCTGAACAAAATTTCCGTGCCTGGGTTAGCGCTGGTAATAATACCCTGGTCGGAAAAGGTAATTACCCCATCACGCATATCGCGCACAATCAAGCGGGTGCGTGTCACCATACGGTTTAGGTTAGCAATAACGCGGTTGTACTGTGACGCGATTTGACCGACTTCAGTAAAAGGCTCAACGGGAACTCGTTGTTTCAGGTCGCCGCTGCGCTCCTGGGTTTGCATGGCTGAAAGCAGGTCGCTTAGCTCTGTTTTGGCGCCGTGCTCAGAGACATTCAGCCCTGATGTTCGGCTTCAGCGCTGACTCGCAAGGGAGTAAAGCGGTTTAGAAGAACCAGTAATGTCAGTGACAGCGGGAAGATAAACAGGGCGCAGGCGAAAATGCCAAGTAGCTGTACCTGTAATTGTTCTCCACGACTTAAGCCGGTATCCAGCAGTTGCAGATCACCGAAGAGGGCAACAGCCAGAGTGCCCATATCCCGGCAGCCAAATGCACGGGGACAGCTGAAATGGCATCATCTAACTGCATTCGATGCATCTGCCGTTCCGCAACAAACATAACCAGAGCGCCCAGCCCCCCAATCAGTGCCGCTTGTGGTGTTGAAACCACATGGCAGCCTGCCGTTATGGCTACCAGACCGGCCAGGGTGCCGTTAATGGTGAGTGCCGTGGTTTGGCTTTTGTCCTGTTGGGTCAGTGACAGCAGAATGGCTGTGATGCCTCCAGCCGCAGCTGCGATAATGGTATTAACGATGATGCCAGCAATAGCTGTGGTAAACGCTAACGTACTACCACCGTTAAAACCGATCCAGCCAATCATAAAAAACAGCATGCCAAGAATAGCCAGCGGTAAATTGCTACCAGGAATAGATTGTACTTTTCCCCGATAGAAGCGTCCGCTACGGGGACCGATAACAATCACAGCAGCCAGCGCCACCCACCCGCCAACACTGTGCACGACCGTGCTGCCAGCAAAGTCAGTAAACCCCATAGCTTCCAGCCAGCCGGACTGATCATTGACGGCACTGCTCCAGGCCCAGTGACCAAACACAGGATAGAGCAGTAGGCTGATCATGGCGGTGATAATGATATACACCAAAAAACGACTGCGTTCAGCAATCGCGCCGGAGACAATGGTGGCGGCTGTGGCACAAAAGGTAAGTTGGAAGAAGAAAAAGCTGGCGTGCCAGAATTCATCACTGGAAAAGTCGGCAATAAACCAGCGGGTATCAAGTTGCAGGCCTTCGTGGGCACCGAACATAATACCAAAGCCAAACAACCAGAAAAGTAGTGCGGCCACGATCAGATCGAACGCATTTTTAAGCGCTACATTAATCGCATTTTTGCTACGCGTAAGACCGGATTCCAGACAAAGGAATCCACCTTGCATAATCAGAACCAGCATTGCCCCTATTAAAATCCATAGGCGTCCAGCGCACTCATATCTGGCATAAGCAGTCTCCGGTGATGAAGTCTGCACTCTATCAGTGCGGCATTGGCTCCATTGCTGAGCACAAGGGCGCTAACGGCTGTCGCGTAGAGGCAGTATCTTCATAACCAGCAGAATTTGTGCCAGGTTAGTTATAAATAATTAAAACAAAAGTTTAGATGCGCTGCAGTTGCTGATCCTAATCTTCCAATCCCACCCTGAATCGTTGATCGCCTATCACCAGGTCATTCCAGCGTGATGGCGCCACCTCGATCTCTCCGGCTATCAGCGCCTGCTCAAACGCATCTTTTTCTTCGCGAGAAGATCCGATATAAAGCGATTTCCAACGTTCTTCTTGCTGGTAGAAGAGTTGCATTTCGATGTATCCAGGTTGTTTTTTGATCCACACATATTCCTGGTCACCATCCCGGTCCAGATCCAGAGCGCGTAAAAAATACTGCCGGTTTTGCTGCAGGCTCCAGAATTGGCTTATTTCCTGATTGTAAATTGCTGTCAGCAGGGCCTCGGGTGGATTGTCAGACAGCAGGGTAATAGCGGCGACAAATTCATCCTGAGTGGAACTGGCTTGTTCCTGGCTTCTGTCGCTATAGAGTGCGTTGATTCTGACCACTAAGCCTGGATGAGCTTCACCGTATTGTGCTTTGAGGGTTTGTAAACCTTCATACCCTGGTCGAGCCAGGTGGCGGCGAAAATAGTTGAGATCAAAATCATCAACCTGGACCTTGTTATCAGCCAAGCGCTGCAACTGGTCTGCTACGACCATTTTTCTGAAATCCAGCAGGGGTGAGTTGACCAAAAGCATCGCCACCAGCACTACCAGGCCTATGGCAAGGTTGGTGCGTCCGAGTTGGAGTGTCCAGCGATCCCGGTATTTTGCGATGCCCCACCAGTAGCCCAGTGGAAACAGAGCCAATAAAAACCAGATCAGAAAGGCCCAGTAGCGACTGAGACTCCAGCCATACTGGTCGATACGCAGGCTCA
>NZ_JRLB01000034.1 GCF_000764495.1 Nitrincola sp. A-D6 | reverse complement strand
CTCATTGCCCACGCAGGAGTAACTCCGGTACTGATCATGACCAGTTATGCCAGCATGCGCTCAGCTATCGACGCCATTAAAATGGGAGCCGCTGAGTATATTGCCAAACCCTTTGATCACAATGAGATGCTAGCGGTAATTGCCAAGCTGATACAACTACACGAAGCGAAAATACCCGTTGTTAATAGCCGCACACACAAACCACTACTCGATGGTTCCTGCCAGCCGATTCAGGACCTGATCAGACAGATCAACAAAATCGCATCAACTGATGCCACTGTTCTGATTCTGGGCGAATCCGGAACAGGCAAAGAGTTAGCAGCCAAAAGCATCCACCAGCAAAGCCCCAGAGCGGCCTCGCCCATGGTCTGCGTTAACTGCGCGGCGATTCCGGAAACGCTGATTGAATCTGAGTTGTTTGGTCATGAAAAAGGAGCTTTCACTGGTGCAGATACACCCCGTAGTGGTCTGATTGAAGCCGCCGACGGTGGCACCCTGTTTCTGGATGAGATTGGCGAGCTGCCACTTGAAGCCCAGGCCCGCTTACTACGCTTCTTACAGGAAGGCGAAATTCGCCGGGTAGGCTCGGTACATGCCAAGCGTGTTAATGTGCGCTTGATTGCCGCCACACACCGGGATCTGAAAACTCTGGCGCAGGAAGGACGCTTTCGTGAAGACCTTTACTATCGACTCTATGTCATGGAACTGAAAATGCCAGCGCTGCGTGAGCGCGGTGAAGATATTTTTGAACTTTCACAGGTATTTTTAAAAGAACAATGTAGTAAGCACCATGTTAACCTGAGTTTCAGCCCAGCTGCCATCCAGACAATGCTACAGCATGCCTGGCCTGGCAATGTTCGGGAACTGCAGAACTCCATCGAGCGCGCAGTTATTCTTGCTGAAAGCAGCCAGATTACGCCCGAGCTTCTCGGACTGAATGCCACACAACAGCACCCTAAAGTGGATGATACTCGAACAACTGCATCCGCACAGCCAACCAATGCTGAACACTCACTGGATGATTACTTTCTTAAATTTGTTCTGGAGAACCAGCATCATATGAATGAGACCGACCTGGCAAAGAGTCTGGGTGTGAGTCGTAAGTGTCTCTGGGAAAAGCGACAAAAGCTGGGTATACCTCGCAAATCAAAAACAGCACACAACCCCTAATACTAAAGTCTAACCATATGAAAACAGTAGGTTTTTAATCTGTTACTTTTTTACACACACGGGTAACACAATATGTGCAGAAGGGTAACAAACCTGTATCCAGCCAATATCAATAACGCACAATTTTGTTACTCAGTATAATAAAAACAATAGATTAGAAAAACTGGCACAGTTACTGCTCTATACAAGGCAATAATAATAAAAATAATTTCAAACTGGCACTAATAAAACTAACAACGCCAGACAGGAAGAGTAAACATTTAAACCTCGAATAAAAATAATAACGAGGCTTCGCTGATAGCAGAGTGACAACAACACTCAGGACAGTGCTCAAACAAAAACAAGCTTTGTTGCACTCTGCTTTCAGCCCTCCACTCCTTTCCATTTCCGTTTGACTTTACCTACCGCTAAACTAACACCCTCAAGCGCTTAACTGGTATCATCTGCCAAAATTTTCCATCTTTAAGTTACCTCTGGAAGAATATCACCTGATGCAAGAGTTGCTCCTAATCCTTCTGCTCCTGGTTGCTGCAAGCCTAACCTACTGGCTACTGCGCCGCCGCGCCCGCGCGTCAACAGCGCTGAACCCTCATCATCAATCGCCGACTCAGGCGCCAGCAATCGAAATGCAGGCCCAGCCACTAAAAACCTGCCACTGGGCGAAAAACGCGTTATTCCTGAATCAGTACACCAGATTCCACGACAGCGTCTGGATGATAACGCCATGAAAGTGGTCTACCGTTTACATGATGCAGGCCATGACTGCTTTCTGGTCGGCGGCTGTATTCGTGACTTACTCCTGAACCTGAAGCCTAAAGATTTTGACGTCGCCACATCAGCACACCCAGAACAAGCGGTTGAGCTATTCCATCGTGGACGCCTTATTGGCCGTCGCTTCAAGCTCCTGCATGTGCGTTTTGGTCGTGAACTGATCGAAGTGGCCACCTTCAGGGCCAGCCATGACAGTGAAGACAATGATGACGGAGAACAGGGACGCCAATCAGCCAGCGGCTGATCCTCAGAGACAATGTCTACGGCAGCATTGAAGAAGATGCACTGCGACGTGACTTTACCGTCAACGCCCTCTACTACTGTGCCCGTGATTACAGTATTTATGATTTTGCCAATGGCTATCCTGACTTGCAGCAGCGCATCATTCGCATGATTGGTGAACCCGCGCAGCGCTATCGAGAAGACCCCGTCAGAATGCTCAGAGCCGCACGCTTTGCCGCCAAGTTGAATTTTGAAATAGAAGCCGCTACGGCAGCGCCAATCCATGAACTATCCCCGTTGCTCGGCCGCATAGCACCAGCACGCTTGTTTGATGAAGCACTCAAACTACTGCAATCCGGTTACGGTGCCGCCGCTTATCGACAGATGCAACGCTTTGATCTGTTTCGCTACCTGTTTCCACTGACTCAAGAGATTCTGGATGATCCGGAATGGCCGACACCCATCCTGGTTCAGCATGTGCTCAAGAATACCGACAAACGCCTGGAACAGGGAAAGAGTGTAACGCCAGCCTTTATGTTTGCCGCTCTGCTGTGGTATCCGCTGTATCAACGCTACCTGGAAATTCTTGACGAAGGAGAACTCCCTCCACTTCAAGCACTGCATGAAGCCGCTAATCAGGTGCTTTCAGCCCAGGTCAAAGCCACCGCCATCCCGCGTCGATTTTCAGCGCCAATGCGTGAGATATGGGAACTGCAGCTTCGCCTCCCTCGTCACCAGGGTAAAAAGGCTGATCAGCTCATGGCACACCCCAGATTCCGGGCAGCTTATGATCTGATTCTACTGCGTGAATCGGCGGGCGAAGACCTTGACGGACTAGGGCAATGGTGGACAAACTATCAGAAAGCTAATGAAGTGCAACGCCGCGACCTTAACACAGAGACGGCAACGGATGAACAGCCACGCAAACGCCGCCGCCGACGTCGTAAGCCGAGCAATAAACCCCATGAATGAGGTGCGTTGCTTTATTGGCCTGGGCAGCAATCTGAATGAGCCGATTCAACAGGTTCGCACAGCGCTGACTGAGCTTAATAGCCTTCAGGGTGTACGCCTTACCCGGCACTCACCACTCTACCGTTCAGAGCCAGTAGGTCCTGCCGGGCAGCCCGACTACATCAATGCTGTAGCAGAATTGCAAACCACACTGCATCCACTTGCACTGCTGGACGCCCTGCAACAGGTGGAGCAAAAGCATCAGCGCAAACGTATTCAACACTGGGGACCACGTACACTGGACCTGGACCTGCTACTCTATAATAATGAAACAATTAATAACGAGCGCCTGACGGTGCCGCACCCTTACATAACAAAACGCAATTTTGTCTTGCGTCCACTGGCCGATCTTGAGTCAGATCTCACTCTGCCCGATGGCAGCAAATTAATGCAACATCTAGCAGATTGTCCAATGGGCACTCTTCAACAGTTACCGCTATAATACAGCGCTTACTGACAGATCGAATTAGTCTGGAACCCCTCTATGAGCAACATCACACTTCACACACTAACGGGCCTTAAACAAAAAGGCAGTAAATTTTCAGTACTTACCGCTTATGACGCAACCTTTGCACACCTGATCAGCTCTACCGGTACTGAAATGATTCTGGTTGGCGACTCTCTGGGCATGGTGCTACAGGGACACGACAGCACCCTGCCAGTAACACTGGATGACATGGTCTACCACACCGCCGCAGTAGCCCGGGGCAACCAGGCTCAATGATCATGGCCGATTTGCCATTTATGAGTTATGCCACGGCGGAGCAGAGCATGCAAAGTGCCGGGAAACTAATGCAAGCCGGTGCACATCTGGTCAAGCTTGAGGGTAACGCATGGCTGGCAGAGAGCATTACACTGCTAGCCGAGCGTGGTGTGCCTGTCTGTGCACATATGGCTTAACGCCCCAGGCTGTCAACCGTCTAGGCGGCTATCGTGTTCAAGGCAAGGATCGTGCAGCTGCCCAGCAGATGATTGAAGATGCCCGCTTGCTTGAAGAAGCTGGTGCCAGTCTATTGCTATTAGAGTGCGTGCCAACCTTGCTGGCTGAAGAAATCACCCGTAATGCTGACATTCCCGTCATCGGCATAGGTGCAGGCCCACATACCGATGCACAGGTACTGGTATTGCATGACATGCTGAATATTACTACAGGGCGAAAACCTCGCTTTACCCGCAATTTCATGGCCGGTGCCGACAGCATTGAAACAGCCATACGTCGCTATAATGACGCGGTAAAAAATGGCAGCTTCCCCAATCAGGACGAGAGTTTTTAAGTCAGATGCAAACGTTTGATACCATTACCCGGCTACGTGATGAGCTTAGAGCCTGCCGCCATTCCGGCAACACTATCGCTCTGGTTCCTACCATGGGCAACCTGCATGATGGCCATATACGACTGATCGAGACAGCGGCAGCCGCAGCGGATACTGTTGTTGCCAGCATCTTCGTTAACCCGCTGCAGTTTGGTCGCAATGAGGACTTGAGTAGTTATCCTCGCACTTTGATTGAAGATCAGCACAAACTTCAACAAGCTGGCTGCAACTTGCTCTTTGCACCGACTGAGGCAGAGATTTATCCGCGCGGCAGAGACAGCCAGACACGTGTAGAAGTCCCCGTACTCTCCGATCTTTATTGTGGCGAAACACGCCCCGGTCACTTCAGTGGCGTAACCACCGTCGTGTGCAAGCTATTCAATATTGTCCAACCGGACATTGCTGTATTTGGCGAAAAAGATTACCAACAGCTACGTATCATCCGCAAAATGGTGAGCGATCTTTGCATAGCAACTGACATCATCTCGGTACCGGTTGTTCGTGCCGACTCTGGCCTGGCACTGAGCTCACGCAATGGCTATCTATCATCTCAGGAACTGGAGCAGGCACCTGCACTACAACGCGTGATCAGCACAACAGCTGCCGCACTCCGGCAAGGACGTCGAGACTTCAGCCAACTTGAACATGAGGCGACGCTGCAGCTTGAAGCTGTAGGCTTTCGCCGGGACTACTTCCGCATCGTTCGACGCAGTGACCTTGCTCCTGCGACAGACCAGGACTCAACCCTGGTCATACTCGCAGCTGCCTGGATGGGCCCAGCAAGACTGATCGATAACCTCGAACTCGAACTTTGAGATATAACCCTAACCAGACAATGGTCTAAGTCTCATCTACTTGACAGCAACACGCCTGTTCACGCAGACTCAATCCCGGCTGATTCCTTACATCAGGAATGAGTTTCGCTTGCTTAAAAGCCACCCTGCCGCGCTGATGCCCGTTGTCATACACTATTCATTATTACTGGCGTATCATGGGTGCAGGATGTCATCAAAGTCACAACAATGAGGAATACCCATGCGTGAAGTTGTTATCGTTGCTGCTGGTCGTACAGCGGTAGGTGCATTTAATGGCGCCTTAGCGTCCCAGCCTGCCGCCATCTTAGGTGCAACTGTAATCAAAGGTCTACTGGAAAAGCATGCCATAGATGCTGCCAACATCGATGAGGTCATCATGGGGCAGGTACTTACAGCAGGCTGCGGTCAGAATCCGGCGCGCCAGGCGCTGATTCATGCAGGTATTCCCCAGGAAGTCCCTGCTATCACTATCAACAAAGTTTGTGGATCCGGTCTCAAGGCAATCCAGATGCTGTACAAGCCATACGTTGTGGTGATGCCGAGATGATTATTGCGGGTGGACAGGAAAACATGTCCTCGTCTCCGCACCTTCTGCCCAACTCCCGTAACGGTGCCCGTATGGGTGACTGGAAGATGATTGATTCCATGATCACTGATGGACTGTGGGATGCGTTCAACAATTACCACATGGGTATTACCACCGAAAATATCGTTGATAAGTACGGCTTTACCCGTGAAGAGCAGGATGTGTTTGCCAGCGCCTCTCAGAACAAAGCCGAAGCCGCTGTCACATCTGGACGCTTTAAAGATGAGATCATCCCAGTCACTATCCCTCAGCGTAAAGGCGATCCGGTAGTTTTTGATACTGATGAACAGCCTCGCTTTGGCTGTACGCCAGATGCATTGGCTAAGCTACGCCCTGCTTTCAAAAAGGATGGCACAGTTACGGCGGGTAACAGCTCCACCATTAACGATGGTGCCGCCGCGGTGATTGTCTGCTCCGCTGAAAAAGCCGCTGAACTGGGCCTGAAACCCCTGGCACGCATCAAAGCCTATGCGTCTGCCGGTGTAGATCCAGCTATTATGGGTACCGGTCCTATTTGCGCCACGCAGAAAGCCCTGGAAAAGGCTGGCTGGAATGTCAGCGATCTGGAACTGGTAGAAGCCAATGAAGCCTTTGCCGCTCAGGCCATGTCAGTGAACAAGGACCTGGATGGGATACTAACATCGTCAACGTCAACGGCGGCGCCATTGCTTTGGGGCATCCTATTGGCGCATCCGGCTGCCGTATTTTTGTGTCGCTGGTACACGAAATGAACAAACGTGATGCCAAGAAAGCCCTGGCTACACTTTGCATCGGTGGAGGCATGGGTACGGCGCTGGCGATTGAGCGCGACTGATTAGCACCAGGTACTGATTGGTTATTATGTGCCGCTCCTGCGCATCTATGCGCCCGCGGTATATAACGCCACGGACGGCGTGTATGCAGAAAACGCAGGAGCAGTTTTATGCCCGCCCTTCCTGTACATAAAAAAGCCAGGGTTGTATTTGCAGCCCTGGCTTTTTGTATAGGCAGTAAACTATTTATTTCACCGCAATAGCACCCTTGCCTACTCCTTCGTAAGCCCGCACTTCAATAGTCGAATCGGGATACTCTGCTTTGATAGACTGAGCCAAATGCTCGGCTATCTGCTCTACCGTTGTTTCTGTTTCCATCAAATAACAACAACGCATCGGCAGTAACAGCTCAAATTTCCCCTGTGGCGCTTCATAGGCAAACAGGGCATGTCCCTCTTCGTTTTTAAGCAGGTGCGCCTGAGTACCTATATAGATGTCTTCAAACTGCTGCGACCAATAGAGCTCAAGGTCCTGGCGACGCTTTTGATCAACACGAACCTGCATCCGCGAACGATGGCCATGGGCAATACGCTGGCAATTACCGCGATGCTGCTGCAAACCATGGCTGTAGTGATAAAAAGCCCCCTCTATCGGCTCAGCCACGAAGCGTAACTCCAGAGACTCGACCTGTTCCGGAAACAGTGCCAACAACTGCGTTTCACACCACTTGGCAACGGCTTGCTGCTGTATTTCTGCCACAGGCACCAGAGCAATTGCCTGATCCGGCGCCTTACACACAAAACGCCCCCCAGCCGGATAGGACCAGCTGACCTGTGTAACGCCTGCCGACTGCTGCCAGATTAGTCCACTCATGCCGGTCGCCACCACCAGCATATGATCGACATGCGTATCCAGCCAGGTTTTGATGCGTTTTTTTACCACACCAAAATCACAGATCATCCCCTGCTCATCCAGCCTGCCCTCCAGGACCAACTGCACTTCCCAGGACTCACCCACCAATCCCCGCTGCGGGTGCAGGTAGGAAAAATCCACATGGGTCAGGTTATCGACAAATAGCTTCACACATGCCTCACTGCATCGCGTTAATAAGGTCTGTATTTTAGCCTAAAGCCAGCAGATTTTCATGATACAAACTGTAAGGAATACCTCAGCGCCGGCTTGCGCTATAATGGCGCTTTTACCAAGAGTTGTGTGTTATGCGTCTGGATAAATACTTGGCACAAGCCACAGGCATGTCGCGAAAAGAAGTTAAAAAACGAATACATGCAGGTCTTATCCTGGTTAATAGTCAACCAGAGCGTGATAGTGGTCGCCATATCAATTCAGATGATCAGGTAGAACTGGATGGACAGCTACTTTCAGAGCCCTGCCCGCGCTTTTTGATGCTGCATAAACCTGTTGGCTATATCTGCTCCAATGATGATCCGGTACATGCCACTGCACTCACTTTGATCGACCTGCCAGCGGCTGAGAAATTACTCTTAGCCGGGCGTCTGGATCTGGATACCAGCGGCCTACTATTACTGACCGATGATGGCCAATGGACACACCGGATCACCTCACCCAAACATAAACTACCTAAGCGTTACCGTGTCTGGCTTGCCGAACCGCTGCAAGCCAAAGCCGAAGCCTTACTGGAACGCGGCATTATGCTCAAGAGTGAAACTCAGCGTACCAAACCGGCTCAGCTTGAGCGTATCAGCGATACAGAAGTACTGATCACTCTGACAGAAGGTCGCTATCATCAGGTCAAGCGCATGTTTGCAGCACTGGATAACCGCGTTGTGGCACTGCACCGTGAACTGATTGGTGAAATAACACTGGATGAATCCCTGGCACCCGGTGAATACCGAGAGCTCACCCAAGCCGAAATCGATTCAGTCTATGTTGGAGCAACGCTAACGTGACTAACCGGCCACCTGTGGATCCAGCCTCCTCACTCGTGTTCAGGACGCTACACAACTCACCCGATGATAGCCTGTGGTTAGTTGATGAAAATATCAGCCAACCACTCCCTGCAGCCCTGTCGCAGATTCAGGCTATCACTAACCGGTTTGACCTCTACCAGCACATGCAAGAGACAGGCTGGATGTGCTACTTCAGTGATTTTGATCTCAGTCATCTTCCACAGCGAAGCCTCGCACGAATAGTGCTGCGTATTCCCAAAGAAAAACCCCTGACTCATTATCTGATCAATCAGGCCGCCCTGCTGCTTAAAGACCAAGGTGAATTAATACTCATCGGAGATAAATCAGAAGGCATTCGTACCTACAGCCAACGTGCCAAGGAACGCCTCGGTGGTCAGTTAAGTGAAACTAAAATGAATGCAGGTCTGTGGTTTGCCAACATCACCTGCGCGGCACAGGTCAGCACTCGTGAGCTGGACGATCAGCGCTACACCCAATTGCGTGAGCTAAGTGATAAAAGCGGTTTCAGTTTTTTCAGCAAACCCGGGCTTTATGGCTGGCAAAAGGTGGATCAAGGCAGTGCTTTTTTATGTGATGAGTTGGCTACACTGCTTGGACAGCCAACGCCACTTTCTGGTCGTATCTTGGATTTAGGCTGTGGCTTTGGTTACTTAAGTCTGCGCAGTGCCAGCACCCATGCCCACTTGACCTGCACTGATAATAACGCCGCTGCATTGAGGGCTTGCAGGGTCAATCTAGATCACCAAGGCCTAAAAGGTGAAGTCATCGCCAGTGATGCCGGTAACAGCTTGAACGGCCCATATGACACTATTCTATGTAATCCGCCATTTCACACCGGTTTTGCCACCAACAGCGACATAACCAACCGCTTTATTGCAGCCGCGGCTCGCCTCTTGACTGATGATGGCAATGCCTGTTTTGTAGTGAATAAACATATTGGACTTGAGCACAAAGCAGGCCCACACTTTGGTAAAATCCGCCTGCATGCCGATAATGGACATTTTAAACTCATACATTTGCGCCAACCCAGACACTAACAGGAATTTGTCATGACATTCGAATACCTTCGCCAGTCGCTTTTCTTTTTCAAGCAACACTTGCTTACTCTGGCTGCCATTCAACTACCATTCTTGGCGATAATCGGTCTATTAAGCTTTTTTCTGCAGGGTAACTTAGCTGCCGGAGAGGAAGTGGCCAGCGGTGGCTTTTTGCTACTTGGCTTATTGCAGCTGGGTTTGCTGCCGCTGTACTGGGGTGCGACCATTTTCTATATGCAATCAGTGCTGGACGGCAAGCCTTTGACCGTCATGAATGCCATCAGTCTAGGCATGAGCAGTTGGGGACGCTTACTGCTGACATACATACTTAATGGGTTTGCCGTGCTGCTAGGCTTAATCATGCTGATTATTCCCGGTGTTTATGTCGGTGTGCGCCTGGCCTTTGCCGACTATGTCTGCGTACTTGAAGGTAAAAGTGCCACGGTGTCGCTGAAACAAAGCTGGGCACAAACGCAGCCCTACTTTTGGATACTGGTGCAGGGCTTCGTGATTATTTTTCTCTGCCTGTTCCTGGTTGAAATGTTAATCCAGCAACTATTTGGCTCAACACTGCCAGGCACACTGCTGTCTTTACTGGTGGACTTCGGTGGGGTCATGCTGACTGTATTTGGATTTCGGGTATTTAGCGTGATGCGCGAAGAGCAATAGGATGTTAAATAAAAACCCCCGGAGAGTTATCAACTGTCCGGGGGTTTTTATGTATAGGACGTAGGTATATGCCGCAGGTCCATGTAAGCGCCTGCGTCTATGCACAGGCACTAAGTTACTCAGAGCTTACGCGCTGACAGACTCATCTTCATCCATATCTTTCATAGACAGCTTAATGCGTCCACGGACGTCTACATCCAGTACCTTAACCTTAATCACATCATCCATTTTGATATAATCGGTTACGGCTTTGACGCGTTCATTAGCGATCTGTGAAATATGCACCAGACCATCTTTACCTGGCAGGATATTTACAAAGGCACCGAACTCTTCAAGACGCACGACCTTACCTTCATAGATTTTACCCACTTCTGCTTCAGCGGTAATCGCCAAAATACGATCCACAGCCGCCTTGGCATTTTCTTTGTTGTCAGCATACACACGCACAGTGCCATCATCATCGATATCGATAGCGGCGCCAGTTGCTTCAGTCAGCGCACGAATGGTTGCGCCGCCTTTACCGATTACATCACGGATTTTCTCCGGATTGACTTTCAACTGCGTCATCGCTGGCGCATTATCAGGCAGTTCCGGACGGCTATAGCCGATTACTTTAGCCATCTCACGCAGGATATGCTTGCGCGCATCCATGGCCTGACCCAGAGCGATCTCCATGATCTCTTCGGTAATACCGGTGATCTTGATATCCATCTGCAGTGCTGTCACACCGTTTTCGGTACCAGCTACTTTAAAGTCCATATCACCCAGATGATCTTCATCACCGAGAATATCGGTCAGAATAGCGAAACGCTCGCCTTCTTTAACCAGACCCATGGCGATACCAGCCACCGGAGCTTTCAGAGGCACACCGGCATCCATCAACGCCAGTGAAGCGCCACAGACGGAAGCCATAGAGCTGGAACCATTGGATTCAGTGATTTCAGAAACCACACGGATACTGTAAGGAAATTCTTCCAGTGTTGGCAGCATCGCCTGAACACCACGACGCGCCAGACGGCCATGACCTATCTCACGACGACCTGGCCCCATCATGCGGGTTGTTTCGCCTACAGAATAACCTGGGAAGTTGTACTGCAGCATAAAGTTGTCTTTACGCTCACCTTCAATGGCATCGATGATCTGCATATCGCGCGCGGTACCCAGGGTACAGGTGACAATCGCTTGTGTTTCACCGCGAGTAAACAACGAAGAGCCATGCACGCTTTTCAGTACATCAATTTCAACATCAATCGGGCGTACAGTTTTGGTATCACGACCATCGATACGTGGCTGACCATCCAGAATACGACCACGCACTGTGTCTTTTTCGATACTGCCGAAGACTTTTTTAACGTCTTCATCAGAAGGAGCACCTTCAGCATCGGTCACCAGGGCTGCAACCACTTCGTCACGCAGGGCACGCACGGCGTCCTGACGCTGAGCTTTATCAGCCACCTGATAAGCATCACTCAAGCGAGAACCTAACAGCTGCTCTACCTGTGCAGTCAAAGACTCATCTTTGGCAACCGGCTGCCAATCCCAGGTGGGCTTCGCCGCAACAGCCGCAAGTTCATTGATGGCCTGAATAACAACTTGCATCTCTTGATGGGCATACAACACCGCACCCAGCATCTCATCTTCAGTCAGTTCTTTAGCTTCAGATTCAACCATCAGTACGGCATCAGCGGTACCGGCAACAATCATATCCAGTTCCGATGTAGCAGGGTGGCGTAGTTCGGATTGAGTATATAACCCTGTTCTTCATTAAAACCAACGCGTGCCGCACCAATCGGACCCTGGAAAGGGATACCTGAAATAGCCAGCGCAGCCGAAGTACCAATCATCGCCGCGATATCAGGATCAGCGCCTTTATCAGATGAAACAACCTGACAAATCACCATAACTTCATTCATGAAGCCTTTCGGGAACAGCGGACGAATCGGGCGATCAATCAGACGTGATGTCAGCGTTTCTTTCTCAGTTGGGCGCGCTTCACGCTTAAAGAAACCACCTGGAATACGGCCGACGGCGTAGTATTTTTCCTGATAATGAACCGTCAGCGGGAAGAAGGGCTGACCTGCTTTCGCTTCCTTTACACCCACAACGGTACAAAGTACCTGGGTTTTTTCATCCACAGTAACCATAACAGCGCCAGTTGCCTGACGTGCAATACGGCCAGTTTCTAGCGTGACGGTCTGCTGACCGTATTGAAAAGTTTTGGTAATCGCTTGCACGATAATCTCCTATTTAATATTGAGTATCAGTGCTGCAAACCAATCATACAATTCTTTGAGCCAGTACTCAGCTATACGCTGAGGTCAACATATACCTGAGTACGGGCTAGATGATTGTCAATGTTCACAGAGCTGAAAAAAACAGGGCCATACTGTGTATGGCCCCGGGTAACTCTTAGCTTAGCGACGCAGACCCAGACGGGCGATCAGCTTAAGGTAGCGATCAGCGTCTTTACGCTTCAGGTAATCCAGCAGCTTACGACGCTGGTTTACCATGCGAATCAGACCACGACGTGAGTGGTGATCCTGCTTATTCGCCTTAAAGTGACTCTGCAGGCCAGTAATGTTCGCTGTCAGCAGGGCTACCTGAACTTCCGGTGATCCGGTATCGCCAGTGCCACGACCGAATTCAGCGACAATCTCGCTTTCTTTTCTGTTGCTAATGCCATTTCTTTCTCCTTTAACAATATGCACACAACCTATAGGCTGCTGGTTTATAGACGCGCAGAGCCGGGCATATTTCCAGTACTGCGTCAGTAGCTACAGCTAAATAGCTGTAGCCGTTTAATGGTTTGCCTGAGTATCCGTTCGAACCAGACGTTTACCTTTCAAGCGACCCTCTGAATCCGTTTCCGCCAAACCCAGAAAGCGCCCGGTCGTCTGCTCAAACATCCGCCATTCAGCGGCAGGGCTCAAATTCAGATCAACCAGGGTACGCCCTTGTTGTAGCGCAATAGACTGCTCATCTGTCAGGTGACAGTCTGGCAAGGACTCTATGGCACTCCAAGGGGGTAATAATAACGCATCCAGGCTATTTTGTATGCAGTGCGGATCATCAGTCTGCAAGGCTTTAATCCGTTCATCCAGTGCCTCAAGAGACAACATCTGAGATTGATCAAACTGCCCAGTACGAATGCGGTGCAACCGACTGACGTGTGCGCCACAGCCCAGAAGTTCACCCAGATCCTGCACAATACTACGAATATAGGTGCCTTTAGAGCAGTGAATTTCAAGATCCAGTTCATTGTCACGTAACGCCAGTAGACGAATTTTATCAATTCGGACCTGGCGTGGTTTCACCTCAACCTGAATCCCTTTTCGAGCCAGCTTGTACATTGGCTGACCTTGCACCTTTAAGGCTGAATAGACAGGTGGTACCTGCTCTATTTCGCCTTGAAAATACGTTTGCAATAAGGTTTCAACCTGTGCAGCGGTAAGATCGTCAGGAATGGGGCGTACTTCTACCACTTCGCCATCCGCATCGGCCGTATCGGTTTTCTCACCCAGTTTGGCGGTAGTCAGATACGCCTTATCAGCATCAAGCAAATACTGAGAGAACTTAGTTGCCTCTCCCAGGCAGATTGGCAGCAGACCGGTTGCTAAAGGGTCTAACGCACCTGTATGACCCGCCTTGGCGGCACCATACAGATGCTTGACTCTTTGCAATACTTTGTTCGAACTCATCCCGGCAGGTTTATCCAGCAGGAATACGCCGTCGATCGCACGGCCTTTAGGTTTACGTGCCAAACCTTACTCCTCAGACTCGGAGCGCTTTTGCTCCCGCTGAAATGCCTGTTCAATCAGACTATGTAGACGACGCCCACGATCCACGCTTTCATCAAAGTGAAAGCGTAGTTGTGGCATGACGCGTAATTTAATCCCGCGTGACAACTCCTTACGCAGAAAGCCAGCGGCATTATTCAGCACAGCTAAAGACTGAGGAACCACGGTTTCTTCAGACTGGTCGCCGAGAGGCATCACTGTAACGTAGGTATCAGCGTAGCCAAGGTCTTTACTGACCTTGACATAACTGACCGTGACCATGCCCAGACGCGGATCCCTGATCTCACGCTGAATCAGCATGGACAGGTCGCGCTGGATCTGATCCGCTACCCGATCGGTTCGTTTAAACTCGCGAGCCATATCTCTCCATTACAGCGTGCGCTGCACTTCAATGGTGTCAAAGACTTCGATCTGATCGCCGGCTTTAACATCGTTATAGTTTTTCACCCCGATACCGCACTCCATTCCGTTGCGCACTTCGGCTACAACGTCTTTAAAGCGGCGCAGTGATTCCAGCTCACCTTCGTAAATAACCACATTGTCACGCAGTACACGAATACGCTTGTTGCGGTACACGGTACCTTCGACCACCATACAACCAGCGATCTGCCCCAGCTTCGGAGAACGGAACACATCACGTACTTCAGCAATACCGACGATTTCTTCACGATATACAGGTGACAGAAGCCCTACCATAGCCTGTTTAACATCATTAATGATGTCGTAAATCACGCTGTAGTATCGCAGCTCCAGCTCTTCACGCTCAACGATCGCTTTAGCCTGGTTATCCGCACGCACGTTAAAGCCGATCATAATGGCTGAAGACGCTAATGCCAGGTTGGCATCCGTTTCACCAAAACCACCAATACCGCTAGAGACAATGTTAACTTTAACTTCATCGGTGGACAGATCTTCCAGCGAGGTTGTCAGAGCTTCCAGTGAACCACGAACATCCGCTTTCAATACGATATTCAGGGATTTCACTTCACCCGCCTGCATATTCTCAAACAGGTTTTCCAGTTTGGCTTTTTGCTGACGCGCCAGTTTGATTTCACGGAATTTACCCTGACGGAACATAGCGACTTCACGGGCCTTCTTCTCAGAAGACACTACGGTGAATTCATCACCAGCACCCGGCGTACCGTCAAGACCCAGGATCTCTACCGGTATGGCAGGACCCGCAGACTCTACCGGACGTCCGGCTTCATCCAGCATAGCGCGGACTTTACCGTAGTGCAGACCGGCCAGGACAATATCACCTTTGCGCAACGTACCATTCTGTACCAACAAGGTAGACACAGAACCACGTCCCTTATCCAGACGCGATTCCACCACGACCCCAGACGCAGGCATATCAGCAACGGCTTTCAGCTCAAGTACTTCAGCCTGCAGCAATACGGCATCCAGTAGGGCATCGATTCCTTCACCGGTTTTCGCCGACACATGCACGAACTGCACTTCACCGCCCCATTCTTCAGAGATGACATCACGCTGTGCTAACTCATTACGCACACGTTCCGGATCTGCATCAGGCTTATCAATTTTATTGACGGCAACAACCAAAGGCACACCTGCCGCTTTGGAATGCTGAATAGCCTCTTCCGTCTGTGGCATCACGCCATCATCAGCAGCGACCACCAAAATAACGATATCGGTCAGTTTGGCACCACGTGCACGCATAGCAGTAAAGGCGGCGTGCCCTGGTGTATCCAGGAAAGTCACCATGCCGTTTTCTGTTTCTACGTGGTAAGCACCGATATGCTGGGTAATACCACCCGATTCACCCGCTGCTACCTTGGCTTCGCGGATATAGTCCAGCAGCGAGGTTTTACCATGGTCGACATGGCCCATTACTGTGACAACCGGTGCACGGGAAGTACCCTCACCTTTCTGCTGCTGCAAGCCTTCTAACAAGGCATCTTCAATGGCATTTTCCTGCAATGGAACCGCTTTATGGCCCATTTCTTCAACCACTAAAACCGCTGTATCCTGATCCAGCACCTGATTGATAGTTGCCATAGCACCCATCTTGAACATCACTTTGATGACCTCAGCCGCCTTGATCGACATTTTCTTGGCCAGATCAGCAACAGTGATACTTTCAGGCACGCTGACTTCATGCACTACGGGTGCAGTCGGTTTTTCAAATCCATGCTGATTAGAACTGGCACGCCCACGTCCCATTGCACGCTTTGGACTCTTGCCCGGACGCCGTGTACCACGCGGACCCTCTTCATTCATACCCGGACCCTTCCGGGTAGCCGCTGGCTTCCCTCGGCGAGGGGAGTCATCTTCGTCACGACGACCGCCACCTTTAGGACGATTTTCCTTGGTCTTGGTACGCGCGGGTCCTTTTTTCTCTTCAACAGGCTCAGTCACTACCGCAACATCCGGTACTGGCGCTGTAGCCACTTTCTGAGCCACAGGTTCAGGTGCAGCTTTGTCAGCAACGCTGGCATCCGCAACGTCTCCAGCTTTCACTTCGGCAGTTGGCACTGCCACGTCATCTGGAGTAGCTGTTGCCACTGCAGTTTCAGGAATATCTGGCTGTGCTGGCGTATCGCTGACAGCAGCTTCCATTTCTGCAGCATTACCAGCTTCATCTAAACCTTCACGCTTCACATAAGTACGTTTTTTACGTACCTCAACATTGACTGTTTTACGCTTACCTGCAGCACCGGCAACTTTAAGCTGCGATGTAGTTTTGCGCTTTAACGTAATACGACTTGGTTCAGCCACTGCACTTTCATCACCATGAGATTTTTTCAGGTGAGTAAGTAGTGACTGACGTTCTGTTTCAGAAACCATCGAGGTTTCTGACTTACCTTTGATACCGGCATCCTGCATCTGATTGAGCAAACGCTCAACGGATACACCAACCACATCGGCAAGTTGTTTAACGGTTACTTCTGCCATAAATGGGTTCCTCTTCTCCGCTGACTGTTACTGACTTTCTGAAAACCAGGGAGCGCGCGCGGTCATAATCAGCGCAGCAGCCCGTTCTTCGTCCAGCCCCTCAATTTCGGTTAACTCATCGACGGACTGCTCAGCAAGATCCTCCATGGTAATAACACCTATCGCCGCCAGCTGGTATGCCAGCGCGCGATCCATGCCTTCCATTGTCAGAAGATCTTCTGCAGGTTCCGTAGATCCTAATTGTTCTTCATTTGCGATCGCCAGATTCAGCAATGCATCTTTGGCTCTCATACGTAATGACTCAACGATATCTTCGTCAAAACCATCAATTTCAAGCATTTCATCAACCGGCACGTAGGCTACTTCTTCCAAAGAAGTGAAACCCTCATCAACCAGTATCTGTGCCAGCTCATCATCAACATCCAGATGCACCATAAACAGATCCAGAACTCGACCCACTTCAGACTGGTGTTTTTCCTGCGCTTCGGCTTCACTCATCACATTAAGCTTCCAGCCAGTCATTTCACTGGCCAGACGCACATTCTGACCATTCCGGCCGATTGCCATTGCCAGTGCTTCTTCAGCCACAGCGACATCCATAGAGTGGCTGTCTTCATCAATCACGATTGACGCAACTTCTGCCGGAGCCATAGCATTGATAACCAGCTGTGCAGGGTTATCATCCACAGCACAATATCTACACGCTCGCCACCCAGCTCATTGGTAACCGCCTGAACACGCGATCCACGCATACCGACGCAGGCACCCACAGGGTCGATCCGACCATCGTTGGTTTTGACCGCGATTTTGGCACGCGACCCAGGATCACGTGCCGCTGCTCTGATTTCAATCACCTCTTCAGCGATTTCAGGCACTTCAAGACTGAACAACTCAACCAGCATTGCCGGAGCTGTTCTGCTCAGGATCAACTGCGGGCCACGACCTTCTGCACGGACTTCTTCAAGCACAGCACGCACTCGATCGCCCATACGGAAGCTTTCACGTGGTAGCAGATGTTCACGGGGCAACAAGGCTTCAGCGTTATTACCCAGATCAATAATGACATTGTCACGTGTCACTTTCTTGACGGTGCCAGCAATCAACTCACCCTGGCGATCACGGTATTGATCAACCACTTTAGCCCGCTCAGCTTCGCGTACTTTCTGTACGATAACCTGCTTGGCGGTCTGTGCCGCTATACGTCCGAACACCACCGACTCAACCTGTTCTTCGTACACGTCACCAGGTTGCAGTGACGGGTCAAGCTCTTGCGCTTCCTGAAGCGTCAGTTCCGTACCCAGGGTTGGAACACCTTCATTATCCATCACCTGCCAGCGACGAAACGTATCGTAGTCACCGGTAGCGCGATCTATCTGCACATGGATATCGGCTTCTTCGTCGTAACGTTTTTTGGTTGCAGTCGCCAGCGCCACTTCAATCGCTTCAAATATAACCGCTTTCGGCACATCCTTTTCATTGGATACTGCCTCAGCAACCAGTAAAATCTCTTTATTCATTACTCAGCCTCACCTGAACCTTCAAACGCTTAAAATTGCGGAACCAGCCGCGCCCGATCTATAAAATCAAGGGGCAACAGGTATTCATGATCGTCTACCACGAGCAAAATCTCATCTCCTTCAACGCCATTCAGCACACCTTTGAAACGCCGACGTCCTTCAAAAGGAACACGCAGCCGGACTTCCAATTGGTGGCCCAAATAGGCCTGATATTGCTCCAATGTATACAAGGGGCGGTCCATTCCTGGCGAGGAGACTTCCAGCAAATATTGCTCTGTAATCGGGTCCTCTACATCCAGAATACCGCTAACCTGATGACTGACACGGGCGCAGTCATCTACTGTGACGCCTTCAGGGCCATCAATATAAATTCTCAGAGTGCTCTGTTTTCCTGCTGACCGAAATTCAACCCCCCAGAGATCAAATCCCAGCGCACTGATTGCAGGTCTAATCAAAATTTCCAGCTGTTTAATCTTAGCTGACACGCTATTTACCTCTTTCTGACACCGCAACAGGGGTGCCACATTTACTATCGGTAACAGAGCACTTTTGTTAATGCCTTGTTACGAGTTACCCCACGCAAAACAAAAAATGGGTCTCTACCGGACCCATTTCTGAAAGACATAGTGCCATGATTCACCTACGAAAAAGCCCCTATAGAGGGGCTTTTTCCTAATCCAGAGTGGGCTGTGTATCAACAACACGGCTGCTCATGGTTTGAAACCTGATTATACATACTACATTTATAGCAATAGTTATAATCAGCCTACGAAGCAGTACAAGCACTATGCACATCAGAAATGAGTGCCATCTCCGTAAAAAACTGCCTTATTATAGCAACTGACAGGGTTTGTCACAATATATAGATCCAATCACAATCAAGTTGATGCTAGTTTTGAAAATACTTTGTAGTTGTTACGGCCATCGGCCTTAGCTGCATACAAGGCTTTATCTGCCTGACTCAACATATCTTCCAGGGAGCGTGTGGCTTGGTTTAACTGACTAATACCAATGCTCGCAGTCAGCGTATGGCTGGTTAATGGCACAATCACTTTTTCAATCGCTTCTCGCAAACGCTCGGCAACTACAGCCGACTGTTCAGCATCAGCATCATCAAGCAGAAGCACAAACTCCTCTCCCCCCAACCGGGCATGCAGATCTGTCTGGCGGCAGGCATGGCGACAGCATTCAGCCACCGCCATCAGAACCTGATCCCCGGATTTATGCCCCCAAGTGTCGTTCACTAATTTAAAATAGTCGAGATCGACCATCAACAACGCCAGATCACGATTATGCCTACGGGCACGCTCAAACAATGCATTACCATAGTTAAAAAAGGCCCGTCGGTTCATCACCCGAGTCAACGGATCGTGTGATGCATCAAAGCGCGCCTGTTCACGCTCCTCTAGTGAGGCACCCAAAATCAACGCCATAATAACAGTCACAACAAAGAGTAACTGAAAATCTACTACGGGATAGTTATCCAGATCCAATAATAAATAAACTGACACCGCCGAAAGATTAACAATTAATGACGTAAGCAAAGCAAAGCGCATACCATAGACAGTGGCCGCCCAGGCTACCGGAAGCAGTATCAGATAACCAACACGCCCTACCATACCTTCAACACCCGTTACCATGAAATAGACAGCAACCGTTAGCGCTATCAACAATAACAACATCAATGGCCAAACCACACGCCTTTCAAACACATCACCCCGATACACATGATGGCCCTCATATACATCGATAAATAAAGTAGCGGCCACCATAAACATTAACACCCCACCTAAATCGCCAATCCAGTAGCTTAAAAACAACGTCAATAGCTCTTCTGAGGGGACCGATGCAAGATACTTCAGTACAAAAATGGCAACTGCAGCAGAAACCAGGGTAGTTAAAACCACGATCAGAATCAGCGCGCTAACATCTCGCAGAGTCTTGACAGGAAGAGAAAATAACGACAAATGACGCGCCAACACAGCCGCACCTGAATAAATCAACAGCTGACGTAGCGCCATGGCGAAGTTTTCAACTTGCCAGAAATGAAACAGACCAAAAGGGAAACTACCCAGCATGATAGCCAATGCGGCCACGGGTATATAACGCGGACCAAAATGAAATACAAACAGAAGAACAACACCCGCTGCAGGATAAAACGCACTTACAAAGGGTGCTATTTCAAACAGACTAGCAAAATGCCACATTAGATAATAGAGCAGCACCAGAACCAACGAGCGCGAAAAAAATTCCATTTATTACCTGCTGACCGCCTGAATCAAGGGCTAAATTCCCTGAAAAATCTTATGGAAATTCAGAGAAGCATATGATTCAGTATCCAGCATTTATTGTTTTCTGTATAGAATGAAACGCTGCCAAAGCACACTTACACGCATAAGCGTTGAAAAAATAAGCAAAAAATTTTAAAAAAATACCCTGGCTACTGGCGACAAAGTCACCAGTAGCAGGGTCGATACTGATCAAGCCGGAGAAATACCCCGGATTCTCTCGGAACGCCGACGCAACAACTCAACCGCTGTCAGCATGGCTATCGACAGGAGTACCAGGATGGTAGCGACAGCCAGAATGGTTGGACTGATAGATTCTCGGATACCCGACCACATCTGTATCGGCATGGTGGACTGTTGAGGTCCAGAGATAAACAACACCACGACCACTTCATCAAACGAGGTTGCAAAAGCAAACAACGCCCCGGAAATCACCCCCGGCAACACCAAAGGTAAAATCACTTTAAAAAAGGTCGTCGTTGGATTAGCACCCATCGAAGCGGCGGCCCGGACCAGACTTTGATCAAAGCCTGTCAGGGTTGCTGTGACGGTAATCACCACAAAAGGAATGCCCAGTGCCGTATGTGCCAAAATCACCCCGAGGTAGGTTTGCGCTAATCCTACATCCGAGAAAAAGAAGAACATACCCGCACCGGAAATGATCACCGGTACGATCATCGGTGAAATTAACACCGCCATCACTACCGATCGATAGGGCATAAAGCGGCTGGATAAGCCAGTGCCGCAATCGTACCCAATATCGTTGCCAGAATAGTCGATGCTATGGCAATCAAAATACTGTTTTTGATCGAGTGTAACCAGGCCTCTGAGGTAAAAAAGTCCTGATACCAGCGTAATGAATACCCCTCTGGATCCAATGTGAGCATCTTCTGGGTAAACGAGAAGTAGGGCTCCGCATTGAAACTCAGCGGAATTATCACAAACAGTGGACCAATCAAAAAACAGAATATCAAACCACAGATAATTCTGAAGATGTAATACCAGGCCTTTTCAAAAGGCGTTGCATAAGCAGGTACAGCCATAAGTTTTGCTCCTCCTTATCCCAGCTTCAGATTATCTGAACCGACCAAACGGTTGTAGATCAGATACAGGGCAATAACCAGCCCCAACAACAAGGATGCAATCGCTGCCGCCAGACCCCAGTTAAGTGAAACCTGCATATGATAAGCGATAAAGTTAGTGATAAAGCGACCCGATTCACCACCCACCAGTGCGGGGGTAATGTAGTAACCTATCGCTAAAATAAACACCAGAATGGCGCCTGCACCTATCCCCGGTAACGTCTGTGGAAAATACACCCGCCGGAACGCCGTATACCCGGTAGCACCCATTGACCGCGCTGCACGCATGTATGTGGGTGAGATACTTTTCATCACTGAATAGAGTGGCAAAATCATGAATGGCAGCAGAATATGCGTCATGGCCACGATCGTACCTATCTCGTTATAGATCATTTGCAAACGCGATTGATCATCAATAAACCCCAAGGCGACCAGCATATTATTCAATATACCCTGGCTCTGCAGTATCGCTATCCAGGTAGTCGTTCGCACCAGCAACGACGTCCAGAAGGGCAAAAGCACCAGCATCATCAGTAAACTGGATGTGCGCATAGGCAAACTTGCTAATAGAAAAGCAACCGGATAACCGAGTAAAAAACATAAGAAGGTGATCAGCATGCTCATCCATAGCGTTTTGATCATCAAGTCGACATAGACGCGCCGATTTTCTGGCTGACGCACAATACTGCCATCAGCGTCATAACGCATATCCATCGCAGCCAAATAATAGCTCAGGTATAACCGCTGGATTCACGCTTAATTACGCGCCAGACATTGGTATCTTCCCAATTCCGGTGCGCCTCAATCAGCGTTTCCTTCCAGGATTCAGGACTCTCAACCCTGGCAATACGCCTGGCGGTACCGGTAATGGTAGAACGCATGCCGGAATATTCATAGTTCAACCGACTGGCAACCCGACCCAGATTACGGTTGATTTGACCCTCTTTAAGGTCATGCGCCAGTGCCGCATATACGGACTCATCCGGCAAGCCTTCACCGTCCCAACCCTGCAAAGCAGATGACGTAGTCGGCATAATAGTGACGACTTCATTACTTTCAACACTGCGTGTCAACATGCTGAAAATAGGGAAAATAAATGCAACCAACAAAAATAGCATCAGCGGCGCAACCAATAGAATTGCGCGCAACTTGTTCTTGAACAACGCCCGCCTGAGGCTCGTTTTAAGCGGACGACCATCGGCAGCGACCAGCGGTGCCGAAGCACCGCCGTCACTGTTTACAGATGGATTACTGTGCGAGCCAGGCATCGAAGCGCTCATTCAACTCATCCTGATAGTCAGCCCAAAACTCATCATTTTTCGGCAAAGCCGTAGCGAAGTTGGGTTCATAAGTAGGCATATGAGGTGTCATATCGATACCCGTCGGAATATGCTCACCGACTAAAGCTGCACCACTTTTACGCGCTGGACCATAGGAGATATAACTGGCCTGAGCTGCATTCTGCTCTGACTCAGTAGAGAAACGCAGGAAGTCTTTGGCAGCATCCATCTTCCCTCTTGGCACTACCCAACCATCCAGCTCAAACACCTGGGCATCCCAGATAATTTCGAAAGGCTGGTCTTCATTAACCTGTGCAGAGAAGATACGACCATTGTAGGCCGAAGCGAATGCAACCTCCTGATCAGCCAACAACTGTGGCGGCTGAGCCCCTTCAGACCACCAGATCACTTCACTCTTGATGGTATCCAGCTTGGCCAAAGCACGCTCGACACCCTCATCAGTTGTCAGCATGTCATAAACCTCATCATGCGGCACACCATCAGCAATCAATGCCCATTCCAGGTTATTGATCGGACGACGTTGCAGTGAGCGCTTACCGGGGAAGTTTTCCAGATCAAACACATCTTCGATAGTTGAAGGCTTGTTATCTTCCGGGAACATTTCAGTGTTGAATGCAACGATATTGGAGTAAACGATAGTGGCTACAAAACACTCATCCAGCGCACCTGGAATAAAGTCTTCACTTGGTGGTGTACCATCTGGTGCAGGCGCCAGCAGCTCATCATGATCCAATATTTCAATCAGACCTTCAGCACAGGCTATTTTGGCATCAGCAGGCAGCATATCTACCAGATCCCAGGTGACATTCCCAGCTTCCACCTGCGCGCGAAGACCCGCCAGGCCGGTTGCCGAACGGTCGATATTAACGATGCGCTGACCAGTTTTTTCTGTCCAGGGTTTAGAGTACGCCTCCTCCTGGCTCATGGTATAAGCGCCACCCCAGGATACGACATTAAGATCCTCTTGAGCCTGGGCAGTCGAAATAACAGCGGCTGTAGATAGCATCACAGCGGCTGTCAGAGCGGATTTACGAAAAATTCTAGTCATTTGTAACTCCAGCATTCTAATTAAATAGTGGGCAATAAGCCTGTTTTTATTATTTACGCATCAAGTGCGCGACAATCACTGACGGTCCATCCAACGGTGATCTTATCTCCAGCCGTATAGCGATGGACAGCAGATGAATTGGGTGTTTTCACGATAAATTCATTGTTACCTGCCACTTCGAACCGGGTTCTGAGATGATCACCCATATAGATGACTTCCCTGACTTTGGCATCGAGAATGTTAGGTACTGAACCAGGTTCAGGGTTTATGCAGACGCGCTCCGGACGCAGTGAGAGGGTACTTTTCTTACCCTTGCCAGACACATTGACAGGTAATGAATGCACAACCTCTCCAGTAGGCAAACGGATATCGGCCTGCGTATCCGTCAACTCGATCACCTCACCAACAAAGGCGTTGTTTTCACCTATAAAGCCAGCGACAAATGCATTTTCAGGACTTTCATACAAGGCTTCTGGCGTAGCCAGTTGCTGTACTATGCCATCATCAAACACAGCAATACGATCAGACATGGTCAATGCTTCGGTTTGATCATGCGTCACATAGATCATACTGATCCCCAAATCCTCATGCAGGTATTTAATTTCAAACTGCATCTCTTCGCGCAAGCTTTTATCCAGTGCACCCAGTGGTTCATCCATGAGCACCAACGCCGGTTCGAACACCAGTGAACGTGCCACAGCAACGCGCTGCTGCTGACCACCGGAAAGCTGAGCAGGACGTCGGTCACCAAAACTATCCAGCTTAACCATGGACAGTGCGCGCTTAACTTTTTCTTCAACAGTTGATTTGGGAATATTGCGAACTTGTAATGGAAAGGCGAGATTTTCAGCGACCGTCATATGCGGAAATAGCGCATAGTTCTGAAACACCATACCAATACCGCGTTTGTGCGGTGGCAAGCGTGTAATGGGCGTGCCATCAAGCAGAATCTGCCCATGGGTAGGAACCTCAAAACCCGCCATCATCATCAAGCAGGTGGTTTTACCAGACCCTGACGGGCCCAACAGCGTGATAAATTCACCCTGATCCATATCGAGGTTGAAATTTTTGACTACCAGCGTTTCACCATCGTAAGTCTTTTGCACACTGTCAAAGACTACGAAAGATTTTTTCTTCTCTACATCAGCGCCATTCGGCTTTTCCATCGGAAATAATCCTCCCGTCAATCAGGCGGGGCAGATGACCTATTTCGGGATAACTGCCACCCAGCAAGGCCTGTAATTATTTTTCTTGGACTTAGGTATAACCGATTCACAAAAGGATGTAAAACCCCTCAGGCTATTTTTTTTGCTAAAAATAGCTCCAATTCCTAGGGTTACACTGGGTTAGCTCCCGTAATTACTGGTAATAGGGATAAAAAAAGAAATTTCTCAGACGTGTAATACAAAGATCAAATTTTTTCCCTGGCTGTTATGACAGTGATTATTGAATATAAAACCAGCCTACTAAGTGCTCACTCCAGAGGCTTGCTAAATGCCATCAGAAGGTTGTTTCTGCAGAATAACCAAGGCAATACCACCGAGAACAGCCACAGAAGCCAATAATAAACGTAAGGTTATTGGCTCATTTAGAAGAACGATACCACCCATAGCTGCAATAACAGGAACACTAAGCTGAACTGTAGCTGCATTTGCAGCCTTAAGCGCTGGCAGAACCGCGTACCAAATAGCGTAACCCATCCCGGAAGCGATTGCCCCGGAGCAAACTGCATACCAGAATCCAGCCATATCGAGCGACGAACCGTTCAACAGAATCAGACTCATGACTAGTGTAACCGGAACAGACCGCAGAAAATTACCTGCTGTTACCTTGATTGGATCACCTACCCTCTTCCGCGCAGGGAATAGACACCCCACGCAGCTCCAGCAACCAGCATCAATACAGAGGCATACAGTGGAGGTGCAGAAAGGCCCGGCAGCAGCAAAACAATCAACCCCCCAAAAGCCAGGAGAAGACCAATGAATTGCAGCTTAAACAATCGTTCTCCAGACCAAATACCATACCCTATCATTGTCACCTGGACGGCACCAAAGAGCAGCAGCGCACCAGTTCCGGCAGACAGGCCCACATAGGCAAAGGAAAAGCCTGCCGCATACACAAATAAGGCTATTGCCGATAGCCAGCTACCTGCACCGGCAGGAGCAGCATGCCGCATACGTACGATTAACCAAAGCACCAGGGCACCAGAAACTAAACGAATACCCGTAAAGCTGGCTGCATCGATACTGGTATGAGTGAGAGCAGCCCGACAAAGGAGTGAATTGCCTGCAAAAGCCATCATAGCAAGTGTCGTAAGTGCAAGGATGCGTACAGATGACATAAAACATTCCCGTGGGTAGTAGTGTACGGAAGAGTTAACACTACCACCTTCTGGCAGCTTTTATTAACAGTTTTGAATTAGCATTTTCGTTGGAAAAACGCAGAAGAATAGAAACCGCACTACGAAAAAAGGCAGACCGGTGATTACCGAATCTGCCTTTAAATATGGTAGCGGGGACAGGATTTGAACCTATGACCTTCGGGTTATGAGCCCGACGAGCTACCAGACTGCTCCACCCCGCATCAACGTGGGACGAATATTACAGAGAAGGGCTTTTACTGTCAAGCGTTTATTGCGCAGTTGCAAAACTATTCTTCTCTTTGGCGTAATATTGCATGTTTCTGGCATTCCAGGATGAAGCGGGATAACAGGCGTTCATCCATGGTACTCATGTCTTGTAACTCGCCACCATAACTGCCTGTCAGGGTTCTAATCAGATCTACCTTGCAGTAGATGGTGAAATCGCGCTCACCCAGGGTAAAGTTAAGCTGGGCATCATAGCATCCGGACTTGAGTTCATGTTCACTGAGAAAAGCCACACCATTGGCTGACAGGTCTTCCAGATCAACCAGGTCGCCATTTACCCGCAGGCTGACCGGGTCATCCTGTACTGGGGTCATACGAAAGGCTCTGCGGCCGCGGTCTGTGATTCCCGGAAGTGAGATTAGTGGTTTCATCTTGGTAACTCCGTCCGTTCAAGGACAAACTCTAAGCGTCGGTTGGCCGCTCTGTTTTCTTCAGTAGTGTTGGGCAGTAGCGGCATGGAGTCGCCGTATCCACTGGCAACAACACGCTGTGGAGACAGTCCTCCCTCAATAAGAAAGCGTAGTACAGCGGTGGCACGAAAGGCGGATAGTTCCCAGTTGGAGGGAAAGCGTTCAGTGTCAACAGGCTGATCATCCGTATGTCCTTGAACTTCGAGTTTGAAGCCCGGGTTATCCAGGACCACCTCAAGAACACTGTCGAGCAGAGGCATCATTGAACGTCGAATTTCGACGGAGCCTGGTTCAAACATGACGGCGGCATTGACTTTCAGGTTGAGTTTTCCATCCAGTGGTGAGCCGATCTCAACCCAACTGCCCATATCTTTTTCAGCCAGAGATCCTTCGATATCGGTAACGATTTCTTCAAGTTCGGCATTGATGGAGTCCACCAGGGCTTGCTGGAAGCGCATCTGATCGGCCAGTTCTGCATTGCGGTTAATCATGGCCGGATCATTGAGGTCGGGTATACGTGTGGTTTCGGCAGCCGGTTCCAGTAACGGAATCAGGCTGGAGGGGCAGAGTCGCGAGATAGGGCGATATTCAGTGATTTGGCGGCCTCTTCGAAGGCTTCATGTTCGACACTGGACATGGAAAATAACAGCACAAAAAACACCAGAAGCAAGGTCATCAGGTCAGCAAAGGTGGTAATCCAGCCAGGACCTTCGTTGTCTTCCAGTAGCTGCTGCTTGCGGCTCATGCCTTCTTATCCTGCGGCTTGGCTTTCTCCGCTGCTTTGGCTGGCTCCTGTGCTTTGTTTTGCTTGCCTGCACGTAGCGGTTTGCGTGAGGCTTCTGGTAGATAAGAAGACAATTGCTCATACACATGTGCGTAGTGGTCATTGGTTAGAATGCTGATGCAGCCTTCGCGGATGATTTCCAGATTGGTGACTTCAGCGAGTGTTCTGGCGCGCAGCTTTCCGGCAATAGGTAGAAATACCACGGTTGCCAATAGTGAACCATAGAAAGTGGTCAGTAGCGCAATGGCCATGGCCGGTCCAATGGTTTCCGGATCCTGAAGGGCGCTGAGCATCTGAATCAGGCCGATCAATGTGCCCAGCATACCAAACGCAGGGGCATACATGGCCATCTTGCGAAAAACGTCCTGTACCGTGAAGTGTCGGCCTATCAACGAGTCGATTTCATTTTGCAGGGTGTTGCGAATAACCTGCTCCGAAGCGGCTTCTGCAAGCAGGTTGGAGGCGCGTTGTAAAACCCTCGAGTTGGTTTCTATATCGCCTAGCATCAACAGGCCATGGCGGTGACTGATACGGCTCAGCTCCAGCATGGTATCGATCATTTCCTGGGCATTGGTTTTGTCCCGAGTGAATACGAACCAGGCTGCGCGGAAGGCGTTCAGGACATCTTTGAATTGCACAGTTAGCAAGGTAGCCGCAATGGTACCACCGGCTACAATCATCAGGCCTGGAATATTGACAAAAACATCTGGGTTGCCGCCCAGAAAGATGGCAATAATAATCAGGGCGAAGCCTGAAATAATCCCTAGTAATGATGCAAAATCCATAGCCGGTCTCTGTTGTTTAATGATCAGCAACCGAGTATAGCAATACTCGACTGGTGTTCAGTAAGTTTCAATGTAACGCATTCGGTAGTGCCAGGGTGAAGGCGGGAATCGGGGCGATAAATTCACCAGTTTCATCGGTCATCATACAATAATGTCCCTGCATACTGCCGACCTCGGTTGGCAGTACGGTGCCACTGGTATAGCTGTAGCTTTGGCCAGGTTCTATAGTGGGTTGCTCACCGACCACACCTTCACCGGTGACTTCCTGTATTTGCTCGTTGCCATCAGTGATAACCCAGCGGCGGCTGATCAACTGAACCGGAATGGGGTTCTGGTTGGTGATGGTAATGTGATAAGAAAAAACATAGCGGTGTGCATCCGGGTCAGACTGCTCATGCAGGTAAGCGGTGGCGATAGAAATGTGCATGTTTTCACCCATAGATTTACTATTCATAAACGCTGGTTATTCCTTTTCTTGGTCACATAGAAAGTCACTGATGCGGATAAATTCCTGCAGTGTCAGGCGCTCGGGACGTTCTCCCGGATTAATCTCAAGTGATTCGAGTGCTTCAGCACTGATCAGCTCTTTCAGGTTATTACGCAGTGTTTTGCGGCGCTGATTAAAAGCCGTTCTAACCACAGACTGTAACTGATCCACATCTTTGGCCACCAGGGGTAGCTGCTTATGGGGTGTCAGGCGCACGATAGCGGAGTCAACCTTTGGGACTGGATTAAAGGCCTCTGGTGGTACCAGAAACAGGTTTTCAACCTGGCAATAATATTGTGACATGATGCTCAGTCGACCATAGTGCTTCTCGCCAGCTTTGGCTGCCAGGCGTTCCACCACCTCTTTCTGTAGCATAAAGTGCATATCAGCTATGTGTTGATTATAGCTTAGCAGGTGAAAAATCAGCTGTGTGGAAATATTGTAAGGCAGGTTGCCGACGATACGCAGTGGACGTTGATCATCACATAGTGAGGTGTAGTCAAATTTCATCGCATCGGCTTGATGGACGCGAAAATGCTCAGCATAGTTAAAAAACTTGGTGCGCAGAATCGGTACCAGATCACGATCCAGTTCGATGGCATCAAGATCACCGGCTGCGTTGAGAATTTCTTCTGTCAGTGCGCCCAGTCCCGGACCAATTTCCACCAGGTGGTCAGTGGGGCGGGGGGATATGGCGCGGATAATACGCTGAATAACACCCTGATCCTGAAGAAAATTCTGACCAAAACGTTTGCGGGCTTTGTGGCCTACCGGTTTTTTACTCATGAGTTCCTAAGCTGTGTCTGATGCTGAATGGCGAGCTGAGGCCATCTGTGCAGCATAATTAATGGCAGTAATCAGGCTGCCGGTATCGGCCTTGCCACTACCGGCCAGGTCAAATGCGGTACCATGATCGACTGATGTACGGATAATCGGTAGCCCCAGGGTAATGTTAACAGCTTGGCCAAAGCCCTTGTACTTGAGCACGGGTAATCCCTGATCGTGATACATGGCGAGCACGGCATCGGCCTGGCTGAGATACTTCTCGTTGAACAGGGTGTCGGCTGGTAAGGGCCCCTGAATCAGCTCACCACGTTGGCGAAACGCATCTAATACCGGGGTGATGGTGGTCAGCTCCTCATCGCCCAGGTGTCCACCTTCTCCGGCATGGGGGTTAAGTCCGGCAACCAGTAAACGTGGCTGGGAAATGCCAAATTTCTGGCGTAAATCCTGTAACAAGATACTGATAACATCTTCCAGCAGGGGCGGGTAATGGCATCGGCTACAGCTCTCAGTGGCAGGTGAGTAGTCGCCAGGGCCACTTTTAACCCCTCTGTGGCCAGCATCATGACCACCTTGGGGGTGCCGGTCAGAGCTTCCAGAAACTCGGTGTGTCCGGTGAAAGGGAAGCCTGCATCATTGATGATGCCTTTGTGAACCGGTGCGGTGATCAGTGCATCCAGTTTACCTTGCTGGCAGTGCTGTGTGGCCAGTGTCAGTGTTTCCAGGACATAATGGGCATTACGAACATCAGGTGTGCCTGCCTTGGCTGGAACACTCATGGATACAGGATAAACCAATAGCTCTCCTGGTTGCATCAGCCTGTTGTCCTGTTCCCCTTGCCACTCGCTTAGCAGCAAGGGCAGGCCCAGCTCTTCAGCGCGTGTGCGCAGTAGAGTGGGATCGGCGAAAACAATCAGCTGGTGTGGCCAGGCTGTTTGCGCGAGTTGCACACACAGGTCCGGACCTATACCAGCGGGTTCACCTGGAGTGACTGCAAAGCGTAGCAAAACCACTGGGCGTGTTATCCTGGATTCCGGATTTCAACATAGGCTTGTGAGCGTAATTCCCGTAGCCAGTTATCCAGTTCTTCATTATATTTGCGTTGACTGATGGTATTTCGAGCCATGTTTTCCATCATTTCGGCAGACATATCTTGTGTGCGACGGTCTCTGACCCAGAGTACATGCCAGCCAAAGCGTGATTCGAAGGGCTCGGATATCTGGTCAACGGCCGTACTGCTCATGACCTGCTCAAATTCCGGTACCATCTGGCCTTCCTGAGTCCAGCCCAGATCCCCGCCTTGTGATCCGCTGCCTGGATCATCACTGTAGCGGCGTGCCAGATTTTCAAAGGGCTGGCCATCACGGATTCGGCTAGCCAGATCGTATGCCAGGGTACGCGTTTGCTCGTCTGAGCGAATTTCATTCGGTGTGAGTAGAATGTGGCTGACCAGTGTTTGCTCGACCAGGGTTACGTCTCCACCACGGCGGTCTCTAACCTGAAGAATGTGAAATCCACCCGGTGTGCGTATCGGACGACTGATATCACCGGGTTGCAAGTTTGCGATTGCAGCCGCCAATGTTTCCGGCAGTTCACTCTGATTACGCCAGCCCAGATCACCACCGTTGAGTGCATTGGGGGCGTTGGATACAGACACCGCCGTGTCCGCAAACTCTGCACCATCTGTCAGTGTGGCATAGATCTCCTCCGCTTTACGCTCGGCTTCCTGAATTATATCGGGTGAGGCTTGAGAGGGGAGTGCAATCAGAATGTTGCTCAGCAGAAACTCAGCTTGGCGTTGTTGGGCCGCATCTGAGTTAAGAAAATTGCGAATTTCCTGTTCTGATACCTGTATGCGGCGGTTGACATTGCTTTGTTGCACCTGGCTAACTAAAAGTTCGCGACGAATCTGCTCCCGAGCTTGCGCATAATCCTGCCCTTCGGCAATCAGTGCTTCACGAAACTCTGGCAGAGTCAGCCCATTCTGAGCCGCAATGGCTTCCAGTGTTTCATTCAGTTGACGGTCGGAGATACGTAACCCTTGTATTTCGGCTATCTGCAGCTGCAGGCTGTCCAGAATCAGACGGTCCAGCACTTGCTGGCGCAATACATCGGCGGGCGGTACTTGTACTCCCTGACCCTGAATCTGTTCGGTTATTAGTCGGGTGCGCTGGTCCAGCTCACTTTTCATAATAATATCGTCGTTAACGACGGCGACAATTCTGTCCAGCTGCTGTGCCTGCGTGTGCAGTGAAAACAAAGCTACCAGCACAAAGGTCAGTACAGACCTGATCAGCCATTTATCAGAAGTTATCATGATCTTTCTCTCTAAAACCGGTTATTTCTTCAATGAGGCTACGACCACCGTCGTCACCAAACGAACCCAAACCGCGTAGGATAAACTGTAAAAACACACCGCGGTCATATTCTGCTGTGGAACCACGGGTATTGGACGATTTCAGCCATTCTCTGGCTGTCAGACGCATTTTCCAGCAACAGGTTCCGTATTCCAGCCCCAACAGGCTATCCAATCGCTGCCGATTGGCTATGTCGTGTTGCCAGCGCCCTATAACACCCCACTGTGGGTTGATCTGGTTTCTGAAAGCTATGTCCGATTGACGTGTTCTTTCTCCCCCGGCAATGGCTGAGTTAACTCTGTCACGGTAACTGAAATAGAACATGTTTTCATCATCAGGTTGCCAGGTTAGCCGATAGTTCTGCTCTTCCAGGCTGAAGCTGTCACGATCAATTTCAGAGTCGTGACGTAAGCGAAGTGCCGGGGTGATATTCCACTGCGCCAGTAATGCCAGGTTGGAGCTGGACTCATCACCGTTAATATCGCCTGGGCGCAGATCATTGCCTTGCCTGTCTGTGGCGTAATAGGCTTGAGCGACAGCAAGGCGGGCTTTCTCAAAGCCGCGTTGATCATAGAGGCTGAAGACACGCCTATTGTTGCTTGTGATGTGGCTGAAACCCGGTCATTACCACTCCAGCCATAGCGATCAAACAGATTGTTGTAGCTGAAGCTTAATTGTGATGTATCAAAATAGCGGAAACTATCAAGCGTTGGCTGTTGGTTGTTTTTTTCCACATGCAGCAGCATCAAACGTGGTTCAAGTGATTGAGAGTAGTCACTATCAGCAAGGGTGAAGTCCCTATCGAAGTAAAGACCTGAGTCAATGCTGGCGATACCCGCCGTGACCGAGTCAGGGATGTTTGAGGTATCGGCCCCTGTTGGGAAGTCAAAATCGTAGTTGCTGTGCCACAGGGTCAGTTCGGAGTTCATAAAGCCCCAGGGGCGGCTGTTACGATGTGTTATCGAAGGCCTGAAGTGCACGCGCTGGGCATCTGTGCGGAGAATGTCTGCTGAGTTGCTAAAAAAATCTTTTCGATCACGCTCAAAACGTACATATTCTGCCGAATAGCTCAGTGCTGCTTTCTCGCTTAGGCTTTCATTCCCGGTTAGCAAGAGTTGTGGTGTGCGTTGATAGGGCGATGAAACGTTATCATTGATGGTCTGGTATTGATGCAGGTTGGCGAGAAATTGCCAGCCATCTCCCAGGTAACGTAGCTGCCCGCGTTGATTCAAATGGTCTTCACGCTGAATTTCCAGTGAGGTTCCCAGATCGGAAAAATAGTTATTATCACTCACTTTAGTGAAATCAATCTGGCTTTCCCAGCGATCACCGGGTGTGCTTGATGATTGAAGCCTGCCAACCAGCGGTTTTCACCATCCAGCTTATCATCACCAGACAAGTAGCCAAGGCTCAACATGTTGTGAGACCAGTCATTCATGTATCTGAGTTCATTTTCCAGCAGTAAGCCGCGCTTCTCGATGTAGCGAAGTGTCAATGTGTCGTCGATATTGGGCGCTATATTAAAGTAGTAGGGAATGCTGAAGTCCAAACCATCACTTTTGGAAATCCCGATACTGGGGTACAGAAAACCGGATTGGCGCCGACTGTCGATCGGAAAACGGAACCAGGCATATAGAACACAGGTATGTCTGCAACTCTGAAAGTGGCATGTGTGGCTATACCATAGCCCTTGTCAGGATGGAGTACTATATTGCCTGATCCGATTGACCAGGCGTTATTGCCAGGTTCGCAGTAGGTGACAGCACCTGATTCCAGACGTATGCGGTTGTCATCATAGCGTGTGATAGTTGTTGCCGATCCTCGCAGATGTTCTGCATGCACAATATATTCAGATGCATAAAAACTGGATACACCGGTGTTAAAGTTGGTCTCTGCGCGCTGTCCGACCAGGAGTAGTCCAGGCTCTCTAAAGGTGACATCACCTTCTAGAAATGCGGTATTGGCTTCATTATCTACTTCGCCATAGCGGCTGGTGAACAGGCGACTTCCCTGCTGTAGTTTAACCCCACCTGTCAGGCGAGCCAGACCGCTTTGCAGGTCAGCACTGGAAAGGTCCGCCTCAGCATAAACAGCTTGTTCGCCTGGCGTCAGTTCACTTTGCAGGTAATCAATATCCGGTTCGACGTAGCGCCCGCTACATACAGCGGCCTCATTACTGGAGTAAGGGTACCAATCAAGGTGGGCATAGGGATTATTTATTAACAGCCCGGAAGCACCGGGTTGGGCTGCATTGAATCGACCCAGCTCGGCTACACTGACAGCCTGGCGATTACCTGGCGCACAAGACCAGTTGCCATCGGCGCCAATTGTACAGTCCCAGGCATCAGCTGAGCGAGCGCGAGCCGTTTGCTCAGTGGTTATCGATCTGCCTGGTTGACTTGCTTCAGGGGCTGGTGAGGCTGATTCTGCCGGAAAGGTTCGGGCCGTATCGGGCTCAGGTGTTAGTGTGGTTAATTCTGATTCAGGTGGACTTACGGGGTCACGCGGACTGATGGGCTCAGCTGATCTGTCTGGAACTGGAGCTGGAGTTGGAGCCGAAGTTGGAGTTGGCTCTGGTGTTGATACCCTGCGTGGCTCAGGTGTCAAAGGTTCTGCCGACTGAGCATCCATAAGAAGTTCATTAACTTCACAGTCCCATTCACCATTAGGCAGCAGGTTACATACCCACAGGCGCTCATCCGTTTGTGCCGCCACCAGGGGGCGCAGAGGATAGCTGCCACAGCAAGGGTTAGTTGATAAGCGCTATGTTTTTTAAAAGGCATCAGGTCGCAGTCCGGTAGCGAGTCAGGCAGAGTTTCTTGCTGCCCGTGAGTCTAGTACTATTAAGCACTGCATAATAAAGCATTAACTAGGGCAAGTGCTAGAGGACAACGAATGGGAAGGCGACAACTGGCGCTGAAAAACTGGGTAGCTGAACAAATAACAGGCTCTGGTTTGGAGCTTAATACAGATTTTAGACTGGAAATGGTGGCGGGTGATGCCAGTTTCAGACGTTATTTCAGAGTGAGAGCCCAGAATCAGTCTGTTATTGTGATGGATGCTCCACCTGAGCATGAGGACTGCGGGCCTTTTGTTGCTATTGCACAGCAGTGGCTTGCTGCAGGTGTACGAGTGCCGAAACTTCTGGCCCAGGATCTGCAACAAGGGTTTCTGCTGCTGGAAGATTTTGGTGATCAACTGCTGCATAGCGGGCTCAATAAAGATAGCGCTGACCCGTTATACGCCTTGGCTTTTACCGAATTGCTAAAAATTCAGCAGATTTCCGCAGCTGGACTGCCACTTTATGATGAAGCGTTGCTCGGCAGGGAAATGCACTTGTTTCGGGAATGGTTTTA